>JAEXTR010000285.1 GCA_023406915.1 Bacteroidota bacterium | reverse complement strand
TTTTTCTGTGTGTAGGTCTGATTCTGTTCACACCACCACTCCTTGCCCAGGATCCTTCAAAGGGGCAGGATGATGATGTGTGGCTTTCCCTTGATGATTTAATGGGGAGTACTGTGGTTTCAGCCGGTAAGAAGGCTGAACAGGTGAAAGATGTACCCGCCAGTGTCGTGATACTGACTCAATCTGATATCAGACGCATGGGATTCCAGTCACTCGATGAGATATTGCAGAATATCCCCGGTCTCTACATGATCGATGATTATTATTGGCTAGGATCTGTGAATTTTGGTGTCAGGGGTTTTTTCTCTCACGGACCGTTTAATAATATGGTGATTCTTGTCGATGGCGTCTCCCAGATGTCTGATAAGTATTCAGATTTTCCCGATGTGAAAATCAATGTACCTGTACAGGCAATCAGAAGAATTGAAGTGATTCGCGGGCCAATGTCGGTCATATATGGTTCGGGTGCTTTTTTTGGTGCAATTAATATCATTACCAGGGACAATGAACTTGAAACTCCGGTCAGTACCGCTTCGGTCTCCTATGGATCCAGAAATTATATTAATTCTTTCGCCCGATATGCACAGCGTTCAGATGATTTTTACTTTGCAATCAATGCTGCATATACTAAAACAATGGGTATTGATCGTCCTTTTTCGGATATGACAACAAAATATTCATTGATGAAGGAAACCGGTCTGGATACAACCGCAACCATTCTCGGACAAAAGGATGATATCCGGTACCACTTCTCACTTGCTCTCGATTATAAAGATTTCTTTTCAGACTTTTCCATCATCCAGACCAGGAAAGATGTTTTTGATGGCAGAATGAACCTCCCTATGGGTTCAGAGATGAGTACCCGTGCCTCGAATGCATCATTTGGGTATCGGTTCAACATTTCCGACGCAGTGTCTGCTCAGGTCAAATTTGGTTATTACCAACACAGTCATACCATTGACTATGAAGTCTTCCATGCACACTACTATGAAATTGATGAGCAGAATACATCTTCCTATGACCTGGAGTTTCTTTTGAATTTTCGATTATCTGGAAATTTAGAGGGCGTGGGGGGGATTTATCGCCGGACGGTTCTTGGAATTCATCAGACCTCTGACTTTGTCTATTATGGTCTCAATTCAGGCGATGGTGAGGTCATGCTTCCCCGTGGAGATACATACTCAACCCATGCAGCGTTCGTTCAGGTGGATTATACACCTATTACTGATTTTCACTTCATCGGCGGGTTACGTCTTGAACACCTTGAACCTTACAGCATAGTTTATACCCGGGGGGTTGTCAGTGGTGATCCGGGAGACCTGAGGCTTATTGACTCAGCCGGAGTCAGAAATCTTTACGCTGCTACGTACTACCCAAAGAATGATGGATTTTCTCTTGTGTCCAGACTTGGACTTCTCTATTCAATAAATGAGAGTAGCACCATAAAACTTTTGTGGGGACAATCCACGAAACAACCATCGTTTTCAGAAAATCACCGTCAATTGCCAAAAGGAAAACCCTTCTTGAATGCAGCGAAAATGAATACTTTCGAAGTCAACTATCTTCTTTCATTCCCTGCATTTCTCTCAATGAATCTTAGTGCTTACTATAACAGGCTCGAAGACCTTATCTCAACTAAGAACCTTTTTAATCAATTAACAAATGAATGGGAAATCTACAGTATCTCTGGTGGCGAAATGGAAACCAGTGGTATAGAGTTTGGTTTAGAGATATATCCATTGAAAAACCTTATTATGAACATCAGTGTCACGTTCCAGAATTCGAAGGACCTACGGAAAGGGTATGAAAATATAGAACCTGGATACGCCCCTAATTTACTGGGCTATTTTGATATAACATATTCGTTTACCGAGGCCATCACTGCCACACTGTTCGGAAGATATATCGGAAAAACAGAAACCTACTGGGCAACAGATACTACACCGGAGAAAGGATACAGAATCGGAGCTGCTATCGATCCCTATCTGGTGCTCGACGCTAACTTCCGGTTTAACGATATTTTCATCAAGGGACTCTTTGCATCACTGAAAGTCAACAATATTCTGGATCAGGACATTCGCTTTCCGACAACACTTACCAACGATTGGGCTGAAAAGGGCACCCTTGGCTTCAACAGGGGTTTTTATTTCACTTTGGGTTATAATTTCTGAAATCTGTTATGGAACCTGGCAATTCTCTTATTCGGTTTGCTTCTTGTTTCAGAAGCAGGTTAGTCATCCTCTCACTGTTTTTTCTGATATCCGGAGTGAAGGGGTATGCCCAGTCTGGTGAAGATATTATCTCCCGTGGTAAGGCGTTCTCATATTTTATTATGAACTGTGCATACTTTACTACCTGGCATTCCTCAAATAATCCGTATCAGACAAAAAGACTTGACGTTTATATACTTGGTAAAGATGTACTGGGCAATTACATAAGAGAAGCAGCGGACCAGGCTGAGAAGAAATGGTTTAAGGATGGAAAGATTATCATCAAAAGGGGGAGCTCGATCTTAGATGCCTCAAAAGCAAACATCGTTTACATTGCAAACTCATTTGAAGAAATTTCTGATGCAATAAAGGCGTTGAATTATAAACCTATGTTGCTCATCAGCTCCGCAACAGGATTTGCCTCTAGCGGAGGAAGCATCGAAGTAATGATCCAGGAAAACAAACTCCGGTTTGAAATGAATCTTGATATTCTTGGGAATTCAGGTTTGCAAATCAACTCGAAACTAAAGTCACGTGCTGCAGTATTCATCCAGGGTGGTCAGAGGATCCAAAATTCCTTTAAGGGGGAATCATGAAGGATGTGTTTAAGAACAGACCCGTCCGACAAAAGGTAATTGTCGTTCTCTTCCTGGCAATTCTGTCAACGCTGATGCTGAATGCAGTAGGAATGTTTATTCTGCAAAGAATCTCTTTCTTTGACAGGGCTGAAAGCAGAATGCGTGAGTCATCAGAACTGATCAGTGTGGCGATCAATGCATCCTTCTTCTTTGGAGATGCTGAGGAAACAACTGAGATACTTGGCAGATTGATGAGAAACTCTGATATTACCCATATTTCAATTATGGGTTATCCTTCCGGTGAAATATTTGCTCAGGTACCAG
>JAEXTR010000271.1 GCA_023406915.1 Bacteroidota bacterium | reverse complement strand
TGGGACACTGAATCAATAGACGTAAAAGTAATTCACCATCGCCCGACCAGCAGCGCATACGATCCCGTGCAGCACGCCTTCAAAAGCGGCTATGAATCATATAAGATGGGGAATGACATCTGGCTTACTTTCCTTCGCTGTGCAGTGAGATTAAAATGGAAACCTTATTTTGTAGTTAGTTTTTCTTTCTTCAAAGGATATTTATCTGCTTGCATGAAACGTGAAGAAAGAATAGTAACACCATCCCTTGCAAAGTTTATCAGGAAATTTCATTATGGACGTTTTTTTGAATCAATCTGGAGATCCCGTTGATTTCTGTTGTTGATTATGGAATGGGTAATCTCCGTTCTGTCGAAAAGTCTATTGAAAGAATAGGTGCAAAAGTTGAGGTGATTTCGAAACCAGCAGAGGTGCTACATGCACGTTTGTTGCTTCTGCCCGGCGTAGGTCATTTTAAAAGCGGGGTTCAGAATCTGAAAGACAGAAACCTTTGGGAAGCACTGAATGAAGCGGTGATGATTAAGAAGACTCCAGTGCTTGGAATCTGCCTTGGAATGCAGCTTATGACTGAGCACAGCGAGGAAGGAGACATTGATGGTTTTGGCTGGATCAGGGCAGAGACAAAAAGATTCCCCCATGGCGTTATGAACTTCAAAGTACCTCATATGGGTTGGAATCAGAGTGAACCTATTAAGAGTGATGTCCTGTTTCGCGGTATCACAGACAGCCCCTTCTACTATTTTGTACATTCTTATTTTGTAAGCTGCAGTGATGTTCTTACTGCCGAAGCGAGAACGAAATACATTACAGAGTTTACTTCGTCATTCGAGAAGGAAAATATCTTTGGATGTCAGTTCCATCCGGAGAAGAGTCACGATTCAGGACTGGCAATACTTAAGAACTTTTCGGTATTATAGCGATGTTTCTGCCAAGAATTATACCCGTGTTGCTATTAAAGGGAAAAGGACTCGTAAAAACAGTCCAGTTTAAGGATCCGCGCTATTTGGGCGATCCAATAAATGCAGTAAGGATTTTCAATGACCTCAAGGCCGATGAATTGGTATTCCTAGATATTACCGCATCTACTGAGAAACGGACGATTTCTAACTCTCTTATTAAGGATATCGGTGATGAAGCGTTTATGCCATTTGGAGTAGCTGGGGGATTTCAAAGTGTACAGGCTATTGAACTGGCATTAAAATCAGGTGCAGAGAAGGTTATCCTGAACACTGCCTTGCACACAAGCAGAATGATGGTGGCAGAAGCTGTTAAGAACTTTGGAAGTCAAAGCATTGTAGCCTCGATTGATGCAAAAAGGAGTTTATTCGGCAAATATCAGGCCGTTGTTCAGTCCGCCGCTGTTAAAACTGGGGTGAGCCCGGTTGAGATGGCAAAAACTGCAGAAGACCTGGGTTGTGGTGAAATAATCATTAACTCAGTTGACCAGGACGGCATGATGAAGGGGTACGATCTGGAATTAATAAAAAGTGTTGCTGAAGCTGTCCATATCCCGGTGGTTGGATGTGGAGGAGCAGGAACGATTACAGATCTTTATAATGTTGTTGAAATTGGAGGCGCACATGCAGCTGCTGCAGGTAGCCTCTTTGTTTATCATGGAACAAGAAAGGCTGTTCTTATAAATTATCCCAGCAAAAAAGAAGTAATGGAGATATTTAAATCATGAGTTTAATAGGCAGAGTATGTGCCAAAGGTGTTTGGGATGAAACTGTTCCAGGCATTAGCTTTGACGAGAGTGGAGCTTCAAATTATTCAAAGATATTTAATAGAATGGTTGAATCATACCCACGCGGGGCGGAGGGGTTAGACCAGTGGAACAAACTGATACAGCAGATTAAAATAGAGGGAATAAATAAAAAATATGACTGTATAATCGGTGTTAGTGGTGGTACAGATTCGTCTTTCTTGTTGCATATGGCCAAAAAGGTTTATGGCCTCCGAGCACTTGCGGTTACGTTTGATAATGGCTGGAGTTCTGATATTGCAGTCAAGAACATAAAGCGTATGACAAATAGTTTAGATATAGATCTTGAGACTTATGTAGTCGATTATGAAGAAATGAAATCCATTCATAAAGCGTATATGAAAGCAGGATTACCTTGGGTTGACTTTCCTACTGATTTTGCAATCAAAAATACTTTATTACAGACCGCACGTCGGGAAAAAATTAAGTATATTTTTAGCGGACATGATTTCAGATCAGAGGGGACTCAACCGAATGAATGGACTCATGGAGACTCTAAGCAACTAAGGCATATTACCAAACAATTTAGCTCTACAAATATTCTTTCATTACCATTCATTAGTTTTTTTAACCAGCTTTTATACACCAAAGTTGGGAAAATTGAAATTGTTAAGCCCTTTTACTATCTGGACTATCAGAAAAAGGTAGCCCAAGAGCTTCTTCAAAAAGAATATGGATGGGAGTATTACGGCGGGCATCATCACGAGAATATATTTACCAAATTTGTGATATCCTATTGGTTGCCCCGAAAATTTGGTATTGATAAAAGAAAAATCACACTCTCTGCACAAGTAATGAGTGGTGAAGTATCGAGAGATACTGCAGTTCAAATGCTGAACGACAGTCCTTATGATCCTCAGCAAATGGAGCTTGATAAGGAGTACGTACTCAAAAAACTAGAGCTTGAGGCTCAAGAATTTGAGGCTATTTGGAATGCACCTAATAAAAGTGTCTATGATTATCCCTCGTACCTTGGGACACTTCTAAAATTTAAAGGTATTCTTAGATTTCTTTTTAAAATTACCAACAGAAATCTCCCGAGTTTCCTTTACCAAATTGAAGAACGTTACTGAGTTCACAGATGCGAATATTATTCTACTTTGTTCATCCTGCTAAGTTTCATCTTTTTCGATATACAATTAATCATCTGAATGTTCAACATGATGTAGATATTGTAATTAACTCAAAGGACGTCCTTGAAGCATTAGTAATAAAAGAAGGGTGGAAGTATGTTAATATTTTTCCTGATGGTAGAAATACTGCAAAGAAACCATCTGTTTTTCAATCAGGGTTGAAATTTATTTTTACTCTTATTAAGCTAGAGTTATTACTTATAAGACGTAAAAAATATGATCTTTTTGTGACAGATGATGCTTTGGTTGTGAATGGTTGGTTGAGGGGTACCCCCTCTCTTATTTTCAACGATAACGATATTGAAACTATTAGAATTAATAAGATACTATTTTATTTTGCGAGTGGGATTATTAGCCCCGAATCTACCTATTTAGGGAGTTTTAGCAAAAAGAAAATACCTATCCGCGGAAACAAGGCCCTAGCACAGTTGCATCCGAGATACTTTAGCCCTGATAATTCAATTCTGAAGAAATATGGATTGAAAGAAAGAAATTATGTTATCATTCGGACTGCAAAAATAAATGCAACTCATGATATTGGTAACGGTGGTATCGATGATATTTCTATAAAAAAGATTCTTGAGTTCATATCGAATGATCCAGAGATAAATGTTATTATTTCTTCTGAACGGGAATTACCGTCAGAACTCAACGATTTGAGATTCATTGGTGATCCATCTGAGTTTGTCCATTTACTAACTTATGCTAAGATATTTATTGGTGATAGTGCTACTATGGCTTCGGAGGCATCTATATTGGGTGTGCCAAGTATTTTAGTTAATAAACTTGGTAAAAAATGCGCGGTCAATCGAGATCTCTTTGAACATGGTTTACAGTGGTATTATGATTCCTTTGATGATGCGCTTCCTATGTTTAAGAAGCTTTACTCTAATGGTAATCATACATTACTCACCGAATCTAAAAAGTATATTGAAGGCTGCGAAGACTTCAACCAAAAGTTAATTAGTATTATTACATCGAATTATAGGTCGTAAATGTGTGGCATTTTTGGAGTTATAGGTAATCACAGTTCAACGTTCGAATCGAAGGAATTGATTCATTTATTAGGAACTGTAGCAAAGTATTCAGAAGCCAGAGGAAAGGATTCTTCCGGCATTGCTGTGAAATACTATAATAAGAAGCAAATCAATGTTCTAAAAGGGCCTATTCGGATTACGGATTTACTGCAGCGTGATGAGTACAATAGGTTATTCGAAAGTTGTAATGGAGCGTATAAATCAAATCCATTCTCAGCGATTGGACACGCCAGATTAACCACCAATGGAACACAACTGAAGGATATCAATAACCAGCCCGTCGTTAAAAACGATTCTGTCTTGATTCATAATGGTATTATAGTTAATGTTGATGAGCTATGGCTGAATAACCCGGATATCGCAAGAGAGTATGATATTGATACGGAAGTATTCGCGGCACTCGTGAGGAAAAATATCGCATCAGGCATTCCACTTTCTGAATCTATAAAAAAAGCAATATCTGATTGCTTTGGTACTATCTCATCAGCGATGTTGTTTGCAGACAGCAATCAGATCGCTCTCGCAACTAACAATGGATCGTTGTATTATGCCCGAATTGGGGAGGATGCTCTTGTGTTTGCAAGTGAATCCTTTATTCTTCAGCAGACCGCAGAGAAACTGTCTGGTCGATTTTCGTTTAATCCTGATGCGATTTGTCAGCTCAAAGCAAATACAATGCTGCTGATTGACCCAACGGTGTTATCAGTACAATTGACTAGGATGAATGATGAGGAAGATCATACAATTGTTTTTAATAAAACAGCTGGCGACTCAATTGCAATATCTTCTGTTGGTGATCCTAATACACAGCTAAATGTATTAGCTGATATGGCATCCATTGCGATCAGTCCTGCCGCATCACAGGAACGTAAGCTTTTGGAGTTCAATATCGACAAGATATCGAACTTAAAAAGGTGTGTAAAATGCCTTTTACCAGAAACTTTCCCCTTTTTAAGTTTTGACGAACACGGGGTTTGCACCATATGTAACAATTACAAGAAACAGAATCAGCCAAAACCAATTTCCTTATTGAAGTCTTTGGTTGAACCTTATAGAAGCAAAGATGGAAAACCTGATTGCATTGTTCCATTCAGCGGAGGCAGAGACAGCACTTATGTACTCCATCTTGTGAAAAAAGAATTAGGGCTTAATCCAATTGCTTTTACCTACGACTGGGGAATGGTAACTGATCTGGGAAGAAGAAACATTGCACGCGTCACCGGCAGGCTTGGTGTAGAGAACATCATTGTTTCTGCTAATATTCATTGGAAAAGAGAGAATATCAGCAAGAATATCACTGCATGGCTCAAAAATCCTCAACTGGGAATGATCCCATTGTTTATGGCAGGTGACAAGTACTTCTTTTATTATACAAATCTTATTAAAAAGCAGACAGGTGTTTCATTAAATATATGGGGCATCAATCCTCTTGAGAATACTGACTTCAAAGTTGGATTCAGCGGAATACCTCTCAGATTTGATAAAAAGCGTATCTATTCACTTAAGCTGGTTGATCAGCTTCGACTCTTTAAATTTGTTGGAAAGAATATTCTTGGAAGCCCGGGCTATCTGAACCAATCAGTGTTCGATACACTTGGCTCATTTGCTGTGCGCTATATAGCCCCAAAGAAAGATTATTATCATATGTTCGATTACTATCGCTGGGACGAAAAGGAAATCGAGGATCTCATTATTAACGAATACGAGTGGGAAACTTCAATTGACACTAAAACGACTTGGCGAATTGGCGATGGGACAGCCGGGTTCTATAATTATATCTATTATACTGTTGCCGGATTCAGTGAATACGATACATTCAGAAGCAATCAGATTCGTGAGGGTATGCTAACCCGTGAAGAAGGCTTAAAACTTATTAATCAGGAGAACAAGCCAAGATACGAATCAATAAAATGGTATATGGAAATTCTGGGACTCGACTTTAATAATGTCATTTCCAGAATAAATCAGATACCAAAGTTGTACTGATTCAATGAGATTTTTCTGTATGATCCCTTGTCCGCTTCACTCTAATAGTCTTTCGCTATTTGGATTATTTATTTTACTGCTCTCCGGTTCTTCAAATGCCCAACACCCTGGGGCTATCATGCCGAACGAGAGTGATAAAAGTTACTACGTAACCGTGAGCGCAGGACTACAAATGTCAGGAATAAAAGATGAAGATTTTGTGCCTTCAAATTATACTCCACTTCTCAATATAGTAATTGGAAAAAGAATATCGGAAATCATTAGCCTGGAAGCAGGCTATAAGGGCTACTATTTCAATTATATTATGGATGATGTAAAGCATTACTATAGCTTTATCTATGGGGGATCAGCTGTCAGTGTCTCAGCTCTGCTCAATGGCACTCCTCAGAATTTGTGGGACATGTCAATTCACGCGGCTCTTGGATACTTTAAGAATAATGTCCCCGATAAGAGCTCAGTC
>JAEXTR010000166.1 GCA_023406915.1 Bacteroidota bacterium | reverse complement strand
ACTGTATTCTTCAATTTCGCTGTTTGCATCCGTCAATTTGCTGATTGTCTGCCTTAATGCTTCCTGCATTTCGGCAAACGTCCTGGTGAGGTCACCTATTTCATCCTTTTGCCGAATTTCCGGAAGCGGAGCATCAAAGTTACCTCCACCCATTTTTTCTGTTGCGAGTGCCAGTTTTCTGAGTGGATTGGTGATTGAACGGGAAATAAAACTGATAACAATCAGCAGGATAATACCACCACCGATGGATAGTAATAATACCTCCCTGAAAAGGGTATTCAGGGAAGCAGTCAGCTCATCAACCGGGTAAACCAGTCCAAGTGACCATCCATTGACTTTAACTGGTCCGTAAGAAATCCAGCTTAGTTTTCCGGTTGCAACATTCCGGTATTCAAACTCTGCGAAGCTTGATTCTCCCTCGATCATATTAATGCCGATTTCCCGTAATTCCTTCGAATGTGATTCCTCGGCGATGCTGAAGACCGTTTCATTGGTAATAACTTCCTTGAGGGGATGCGTCACAATACTACCTGTTCTTGAGATCATAAAGGCATAGCCAGATTCATACACCTTAATCTGAGAAACTATATTATGCAGCCATTCCAATGACAAATCAGCAAAGATAATCCCTATCAGCTTTTTCTCATCACCCACTGTATAATATACTGGTACAGAGTAGGTGGACATTGTAATGTTTCCTCCACCCTCATCAAAATAGGGCTCACTCCAGAGTGGCTTACCCAGCTCTTTTGGAATGGCATACCAATCCATACTATGATCATCATATTCGTTATGACCGATATTCCCATTTACAACTTTTCCCCCTTGCTTATAGTAGTAAATGGTGGAATACTCTTTTGAAGGTCCACCGTAATCGGGTTCGAATGCTATACCGGCACCAAATATCTCGCTGTTGTTCTCCACAACCAGCCTCAGAAGACGGTTCAGCTGTTCAGGCTGATCGTTACCCCCTTCAATTACTTTCGCAAGATTGTCAGGTATCTTCTGTACTGCGGTGAGTATTTTCTCAACCTCGTTCACAGTGGCGAGTGTGAGCAGTCTTGAGTTCTCTTTCAGGTTGTCCGAGATAGTATCGTGTGATACTCTGTAAATGTAGGCAAGAATCATTGCGAAAATCAGTGCAACACTTGCAGAGACCAAAAGAATGAGTTTAAATGAAATGCCTCTTTTAATTCGTGATTGCTTCATTTCTTTCCCCCCAGCCTTATCGGTTTGTACAAAGTCTCAAATGGTGGGATATTTTTTATTAGTCCGTTAGAAATCATTGTAGTACCAACCAGCGTATAGCTCTCCTTACTGAGTTTACTGAAACCTTCTTCAGAACCTTCAGGAAAATACAGTTCGATCATTCTTGCAAGCATCCACCGTTGATGTGCTTTATTGGTTGAGTACCTGGCATGCTTCATATACTGTATTACAATGCGGATCGCTTCTTCCCTGTTCTGGTCTGCGTACTTCCATCCTTCAAATGTTGCACTCAGAAAATCCTGACACAACTTCGGATTTGCCTGAAGCAGTGAATCACAGCAATAAATTCCTTCCTCAGGGAAGTTGAGACCATGATCCGCAAAAAAGAATGTTTGCAACTGATCAGGATTGATCCCCGAATTTATGATTGTGTGATACTCATTGTACCACATAGCTGAAGTAACGTCGATACCCCCAAAAAAGAAAAGGTTTATAGAGTTCCCCTGCTGTATTGTTCGAACCTTGAGATTATATTTTTTAATAAAAGCCATCGGCTGTATCTCAAAATCTCCCCCCCAAATGCCCACTTTCTTGCCATTCATATCCTTCGGTGTCTTAATGCCACTGCTCTTTCTTGCAACCAGCATAAGTGAAGAGCGGTTTACAAGTTGTGCTATGTTCACCAGCTGAACACCCTGATGCCTCAGCTGAATTGCATTCGAGAGCCACAGCAGAGCAAATTCTGTTTCCCCCTTTCGCAGCAATTCTGCTGATGAGGTCCTTGGACCTCCCTGAATGATCTCAACATCAAGATTATACTTCTTGTAGATGCCTTTTTCCAACGCAACATAATAACCTGCAAACTGGCTTTGGGGTATCCAGTGCGGCGCAATTCGAACCTTTCTGAGTTCCTGCGCCTGGCTGCTGATGGAGACTGCAACAAAAAATACTATCAGATACCTGAGCATAATTGATGACAACCTGGTCATTGTGTTTCCTTCATCACTCTTTGCATGATATGATCATCCAAGTTCAAATGTTGTGACTCCATAGATATGTAACAGGTGCAAGTCTGGTGCTTGTTTTGTGTACATCCTGGCAGTTTCAAATACTTTCTGCATTCCATATTTGGATACAAGTGCTTGTGCATGTGGATTCGGATCGGGGATATCAAGAAATACGGGTTCACCTTCCGATACACTGCTCACAAGCGCCTGGAATAAACCTTCTGCATATTCGGGGCTCTGAGCAAAGAGTGGACCGATTTTGTACCCCCTGAGACATTTTCGTACTACTCCATATCCACGTATTTCGCCATCTTCAACGGCAAACCGTACATGCCGGTCTGGTCCAGACAACCAGGGCAGCAAAAACCTTTCCCGATTGACCGGAAAATAATCAGTGTCAAACTGGAGGGCTGCACTGATTGAGACGTTATCAATGGTTTTAACATAACTCCTTGCGATGCCAAAGTTTTTAGCCACTCCCTCGAACCGGATATTGTTATAGGCAAAAACAAAGCCGGATTTCTTATAGTTTTCCTGCTGTGCCACAACTCCATCAAGTCCAATATTCCTTTGTCCGAGGTAACCCATACCATGATTCCAGATACGGATACCATAGCCGTTCCCCCTAAATCCTTCTTTTACAATGTAAAAACCAAGAAATCCAAAACCTTCCCCATAGGAAACCACTGAAATACATGCAACCGGTTCATTCCTGATCAAACCTACAAAAAAACCGTTGGGATCAGTTGCATGGAAGCTATCCGCGTCATGCAACCCGGGGTTCCAGCCTTCTTTTGCTGCCCACGCTGCAGCAATTGACGACACTTCCTCACGCTGCATAGTTCTTATCTCTAACTCACTATGATGAATCATAACACCTCCGGTCTACTGTTCTGCCAGATTGTTAACAAACAAAAGCACCATACTGCCTTCAGATCAGATTGAGAATTCCGGAGAACCCGGTGATCTTGAATATCTCATTGATGGTCTCATTTGCTCCGGTAATTTCAAGTTTTGTTCCAATGGCAACCGTCTTCTTATGTGCAACTAACAAAACGCGGAGCCCGGCGCTACTTATGTACTCAAGATTAGTAAGGTCAATCAGCAGATTGGTTTTCCCGGCTGCAAGTATCTCTTCAATCTCGTCCGTAAGTTTTACACTCGTGATTGTATCCAACCTCCCGGTGAGGAATACGGTCAATCCATGCTCAGTCGGTGTTTTTGTAATTTCCATAATTATCCTTTCAGGTTATTTAGTATAAAATCATTGTTTCTTTAAAATAAGGCGGTGCTGATTTTGATTATGCACTCTCTCGAATGAATAGCCATCCGTCAAACCTTTCACAATGGTAATCCCAAGCTCCTCTTCCTCCTGGCTGAAAAGTAAATTTTGTTCCTTTCCAGTGGTAACGAATAATACTTCCAGCGTATCCTGCCTTTCAGAATAAGCAAGATTGATCTCCACGGGGAATGCCCCTCCGGTCGAAAACTGAAGCCCGAGCATTTCTTCAACTATCAAAAGCACATTATGAATCATTTTCTTCGTGAATGCATACCGTTCGCAAAAGTGTTCAATCTCCGCATTCATTGCGTACAAATCGTATTCATCGCTCGAAATTACATAATGAAAACTTCGGATGCGGTGAATAAATGCCTTCGTCTTCTCCTTTTTCGGATCATCAAAGATAACCTGTGGGGGTCCTTCCTCATAGATACCTCCCTCATCCATATAAAAGACCCGGTTTGAAACATCACGGGCGAAATCCATTTCATGAGTAACTATTGCCATGGTCATCCCCTCTCTGGCAAGTTTCCTGATTACTGCAAGCACTTCACTGACCATAGTTGGATCCAGTGCTGATGTTGGTTCATCGAACAGAATGATTTCGGGGTCCATGGATAAACAACGTGCAATGGCTACCCGCTGTTTCTGACCACCTGAAATCTCATCCGGAAAACTCGCAGCTTTCTCACCGAGCCCAACAGTCTTGAGCAGCTCCATTCCCCGCTTTTCAGCTTCAGCCCTGCTCCTTCCAAGCAGCTTCATCTGCCCCAGCATCAGATTATCCAGAACAGTGAGATGCGCAAACAGATTGAAAGACTGAAAAACCATACCCATCTTTTGTCTGAGTTTCGGAACATCGGTGTCTTTAGCCAGTATATCAACCTCGTCAATGAATATTCTTCCGGCATTGGGTCGCTCTAAAAGATTAAGACACCTGAGCAATGTGCTTTTCCCTGTTCCCGATGGACCAATAATCGAGATTACCTCTCCTTTATGAATTTCGACATGCACATTCTCAAATACTATCAGATCACCAAATCTTTTGCAAAGGCCTTCAACCTTGATCATTGTATTCCCCCTTTCCTGGCTTTGTATTTCGTATCAGTTACCTTTTCAAGATAACCCAGTAGTACCATCAGCAGCCATGCGATCAGATAATACAGCACAGCTACCATGATGAGGGGGAAAAATGCATCAAATGTTCTGCTTCTGATGATATCACTGGCCTTCGTCAGATCCTGCACTGCAATATACCCAACAATAGAGGTCATCTTTACCATTGAGATCACCTCACCCCTGTACACCGGAAGGATTCGTTTGACCGCCTGAGGCAAAACGATATACAGAAAGGTCTGTACTTTAGTGAATCCCATGGCAATACCGGCTTCTGTCTGACCAGCATCAATTCCTTCAATACCGCTCCGGTACATCTCTGAAACATAGGCAGCAAAATTAAGTCCAAATGCAATCACTGCCACGAACTCTGGTGCAATGTCCACTGAAGCAAAAACTACATAGAAGATAATCATCAAAATCACCAGAACAGGCGTTCCCCGTAGCAGAGAGATATATACTTTTGCCGGAATAATGAGCAGTCTCGATCTGCTCATCCGCATGAAGCAGATCAATCCGCCTAACAGTGTCCCAAAGATTGTTGAGAGCACTGCAATGATGATAGTCACCTGAAGCCCGTCAAGAATCAGAAGATAACGGTTCTCAACTATGATATTGTTATAAAAGCTTTCTGAGATGTTGCTCCAGAGTCCCGAAAGTGACCAGCCGTCAGATTCCAGGTTGGATTGGTTTCCATAGAGGTTTGATTGCAATGTGAATACACTTGCCCCTAAACGCATATACGGATCTGAAAAGTCTATCTGCTTTTTCCTGTCCTCCGTAATCATAAGCGTGCTGGATATCATATCGATCTTGTTCGAACTCACAGCCATAATCAGTGCGCCAAACTCCATGTCCTGGAGCTTTAACGCTTTTCCAAGATAGGCAGCAAACCTCTCTGCTAGTTCAACATCAATTCCTATAGGTTTTCCGTTTTCCATCACCGTAAAAGGAAGCCCTTTGTCACTTACATAACCAACCACGAGGACACCGTTGGTTTTAGGATTCGGAATCTCTGGCATGGCATGATTTCCATCCCGGACCCAGCGCTTCACAAGATCATCAAATGTTCCGTCCTGTTTGATCCTTGCAAGAAACTCATTAAACTGCTCCCGTAGTGCCGGATTTGCCTTATTGAAACCCATTCCAATAGGTATAGTAAACAGCGTATCACCCAACACTCCCAGGT
>JAEXTR010000163.1 GCA_023406915.1 Bacteroidota bacterium | reverse complement strand
TACCTATGCTCTTGAATATGGCTAAGGGCGAACTTAAAATCGTTGGCGTTAGGCCATTGAGTAATCATTATTTGACCTTGTACTCTGAAGAATACAGGAAATATCGCAGTGGTTTTAAGCCAGGACTTATTCCCCCATATTATGCTGATATGCCAGAGACAATTGAAGAGATTGAGGAATCAGAACGCCGATATTTGAATGCATACGAAAAAGCTCCGCTAAGGACTGACATATTGTATTTTTTCAAAGCAGCTAAAAACATACTGCTTAGAGGAAAGCGGTCAGCGTGAAATACCTTTCGATTATCATACTCATCCTCATATTTTCTTTTAAATGTTTGGTGGGGCAATCGTTATATGATAGGCTTGGTTCAAGAGGAAGTGAATTTCTGATGCGCCAGAATTTGAAAGGTCGGGTGAGCCTTGATACTGAAGTAAAACCGTTCACCCGTTTGGATGTTGCAAAGAATCTTATCAGCCTAAGCCCTGCATATCAGTTTTTCAATGAAATTGAAAAGGATGAGTACAATTTCCTGGTGAGCGAGTATTATCAGGAAATAAGTTCGTTGGATAAAACCGTTCTACGAGATAACAGTAAAAGATTTGATGCTTTCAGCTACCAGGACTCTTTATTCGCTTTTCGCTTTAATCCAATCCTTGGGTATGGAGTTAATTCTATAGACGGTGTTTCAGGATACGAACGCTGGATAGGTGCCGGGGTTTCATTTACCTACGATGATTGGTTTAGCGGTGCGATCAGCATTCGGGACAAAGGAGAATTTGGTGATTTGGTTGATAAAGAGAAGGCCTTTTCAGAAAAAAGAGGCGCCTGGTATAAAAGTGCGCCTAAAGGAATTGAATACAGCGATGTAATTGGAAGTATTGGTGTTAATTGGTCATGGGGTTCCTTAAGTTTACGAAAAGACTATCTCCAGTGGGGACAAGGTACCTTCGGGCAGGTTATACTTTCGGACAAAGCTCCCTCATACCCTCATGTATATCTTCAGTTGAAACCAGTTCCATGGTTGCGGTTTACGTATTTACACGGTTGGCTCAACTCTCTAGTTCCTGATTCTTCACAGTACTACTACTCATATCCTGGCACAATCAGTCAAGGTTTAAGCACAGCATACCGGAGAAAGTATATCGCGGCAAATTTCCTCACTTTCACACCCTATGATAGAATTGATATCTCATTAGGTAATTCAGCTGTGTATAGTGGTGATCTCCGCCCAGAATTCTTTATCCCATTTATGTTCTTTAAACTGTTGGATCATAATACCGGCAGGGGTGAGGTGCAGGATGCAAATGGGGCGATGTTTTTTGATGTGTCGGTCAAATACCCGGAAAAATTTCATTTTTACTCAAGTCTCTTTGTCGATGTTACTGAGATCAGGAATATCCTGAAGGATGACTTCAGGAATACCTGGTCAGCCTACACATTAGGTGTTAAAGGAATCGACCTGTTAATCGATAACTTTGACGCGACCCTTGAATACACCAGGATTAATCCGTGGGTTTATGAGCATCGTGACGCTGTCACTACATATAAGCACATAAACTATAATCTTGGTCATTGGTTAGGTCAGAATGCTGATCAGTTTAGGATTCAGTTGCAGTATAAACCACATCATAAGCTGCTTGTACAAGGCTTTTTGGAGAAAGTGCGCAAAGGTGGGGAAGCGGACATTTTTTATGCGTATAATTATCGGGAAAATGAACCTAACGAGTTTGCATTTATGTTCGGAAAGAGAAGAGATGAATTTCGAACAGGAGTTACTGTCAGCTTTGAGTATATGCATGATTTACTCGTAGAATTCCGGTATATCTATTCTGACATGACGGATCAGAATGCTTCTCGTTACCCTGGAAGAATTCTGGGTCCGGCGCATTCTTTTTCGACATCTATAAACTATGGATTTTGAAAACAATATTAGGTAATAAAAATGAATTTTGGATTAACCGGAGTAGCCGGTTATATTGCCCCGAGGCACCTTCAAGCAATAAAAGAAACTGGAAACAATCTGGTCGCATGTCTTGATCCTCATGATTCTGTTGGACTGTTGGATAGGTACTTTTCCAACACTGCCTATTTTAGAGAAACCGAGCGTTTCGATAGACACATTGAAATGTTGCGCCACCAGGGGCATGATGATAGGGTAGACTATATAAGTATTTGCTCTCCAAATCACTTGCACGATGCCCACATACGAATGGCACTAAGGGCCCAGGCTGATGCAATCTGTGAAAAACCACTGGTGCTTAATCCCTGGAATCTGGATGCATTGGAAGAGATGGAAAAGGAGTACCAGAAGAGGGTCTATTCTATTCTCCAATTACGCGTGCATCCTTCACTTGTTGAGCTGAAGAAACAGATCCAATCACAAAATATGAATACTCGTCGTGAGGTTAGAATCACTTATATCACGTCAAGAGGACCTTGGTATCATTATTCGTGGAAAGGTGATCTGCAAAAATCGGGCGGAGTTGCCACCAATATTGGTATTCATTTCTTTGATTTAGTGATGTGGCTCTTTGGCGGTGCCGTGAGAAGTGAACTCCATCTGTCCGAGAG
>JAEXTR010000142.1 GCA_023406915.1 Bacteroidota bacterium | reverse complement strand
ACAGCAGATAACACTGTCTATCACTCCATCTATGCAGATGATGTGGCAACCAGTAAGACCGATCTCCTCCTGGAGAAAGGTTCTTCAACTGGTTTGATGGTCTCACCTGATGGGAAAACACTCTATTTCAAGCATCAGACTGCTACTCTCCCCTACGAAATTTTCTCACTCGATATCGCTTCGAAAACACCGAAGCAGCTGACGTTTACAAACCAGAAGCGCCTTGACCGTATTGATATGAACGGCATTGAAACCTTCTGGAGCAAGGGAGCAGACGGAACACCGGTACAGTCAATTTTGGTGAAACCTCCGTTCTTTGATCCCAATAAGAAGTATCCCATGATCTTCTTAATTCATGGCGGACCGCAGGGTAACTGGTCTGATGAATTCCACTACCGCTGGAACTATCAGATGTTTGCAGCAGCCTACACTGGCTATGTTGTGGTTGCAACAAACCCAAGAGGCAGCACTGGTTATGGTCAGCTCTTCACCGATCAGATTTCTGGTGACTGGGGAGGTAAATGTTATGACGACCTGATGAATGCATACGATTATGCAATTGCAAACTACCCGTTTATCGATGCCCAAAACACATTTGCCGCTGGCGCCTCATTTGGTGGCTACATGATCAATTGGATTGCTGGTCACACTGACCGTTTCAATGCTCTGGTATCACACGCTGGGGTATTTAATCTCGAAAGCATGTATGGTACTACCGAAGAACTCTGGTTCACAGAATGGGAGTTCGGTGGAACCCCATGGGAAAACAGAGCACTGTATGAAAAGTTTTCTCCCCACCGATACATTCATCAGTGCAAAACCCCGATGCTGGTAGCGCATGGCGCATACGATTTCCGTGTACCGGAAGAACAGGCATTCCAGCTCTTTACCTCCCTGCAGCGCCTGGGGGTTAAGAGTCAATTCCTTTACTTCCCGGATGAAACACACTTTGTTGCAAAACCCCAGAACGCAATGCTCTGGTGGAATACTGTTTTACAATGGTTTGAAACAAACAGAAAATAAACGGAGGATTTCGGATGGATAGCGAAGGTCTGAAGTGGCGTCAAATCCATTTTGATGATGAAGACGACAATATGTATCATCCCCCCTATACTCAAATGGAGTATGAGAAGGAGAAGGAATATGTTGAGTCAAACATCTGGAATAAGCTTGAAAAAGTTGGTCGCAAGATTTCTTTTGCTAAAGATGTTTTTGCCCTCTTTCATTATCTGAAGGATCCTCTCGTCCGTTGGCAAAGGAAAGCTGTTATTGTTGCAGCTCTTATGTATTTTATTTTCCCGGTTGACACAATACCCGATTTCGCTCCGCTGGTTGGATATCTTGATGATCTTGGCGTTATTACTGCAACGCTCAGGTTTCTTGGCAGCGAACTTCTTCCCTACTACGACTAGAGGTGTATGAATTTTTCTGTCATAAAAAGCGAACATATTTACAGCGGTAAAGTTTTTGACCTGAAGGTAGATTCCATCAGATACGAGAATGGTAACGAAGGCGTCAGGCAGGTTGCCATCCATCCCGGTGGTGCTGTTATTGTGCCCCTGGATAAGGAGAACAGAGCCCTCGTTGTGACGCAGTACAGGTATCCTCTCGGGAAAAGAATTATGGAGTTTCCTGCCGGTAAATTGAACCCCGGCGAAGACCCTGCAGTCTGTGCTGCAAGAGAACTGGCTGAAGAGACAGGCTACACACCTGCATCACTTATAAAACTCGGTGCAATATGTACTACCCCCGGTTTCTGTGATGAGATACTCCACATCTATCTTGCACGTGACCTCCAACCCGGCAATACTGCCCGGGAGGATGGTGAACATGATATGGAAATGGAATTCTTTACGATGGAAAAGATTGAGTCCCTGATTGCATCAGGGACTTTCTTTGATGCCAAATCTCTGTCTGCACTCTATATGACGAAAATTTTTCTGGCTAATGAATCTCTATGCTGAAAAGCCTTTCCATCAAAGATTACGCCCTGATTGAAGAGTCCTCTGTTGAATTTGAAGACGGACTCAATATCATCACTGGTGAAACAGGTGCAGGTAAATCCATACTTCTTGATGCTCTTGGACTCTTGCTTGGTGAGCGCTCAACCGCTGATGTCATTCGCAAGGGCGCACTCAAAGCAATCATTGAAGGCACTTTCCTCTATACCCGGGACTCACTGATATCAGCTTTTCTCACCGACCATGATCTTGATGAGACCGATGCTCTTATCCTTCGCCGTGAAGTCCTGGCAAAAGGAACCAGCAGATGCTTTGTCAATGACAGTCCTGTCTCTGTGTCTGTACTCAAAGATATTGGCAATCTGTTAGTGGATATTCACGGTCAGCACGACCATCAGTCACTCCTGCGCCCGGAAACGCACATCAGCTTCCTGGATGAAGTCGGCGGATATGATACCCTACTGGCAGAGTATCGGCTGAGGTTTAACAAACTTAAAGATGTAACAACTAAACTCGCCACACTAAAAGCAGAAGAAGCATCCCTCCGTGAACGGCACGATTATCTGATGTTCCAGAAACAGGAGATCGAACGGATCAACCCACAGGAGGGCGAAGATGAATCAATTGCACAGGAACTGAAGATTCTTGAGAATGCAGAACTGATCCTGAACTACTCAGAACAGATTTATTCAGGACTGTATGAAAGTGATACTGCGTTGCTTGGCAGTCTCACTCAATTGAAAAGTGTGCTGAAGAACCTTGCGGGTATTGATGCTGCTCTTTCACCTGTTTTGGAGGATTTCGAAACTGCAGCTTCCCTTCTGAA
>JAEXTR010000133.1 GCA_023406915.1 Bacteroidota bacterium | reverse complement strand
CGTAGATATTTTGAATCCGCCGATGGCGGAGACGGATAAAGAGTCAGGTACTGACCCCGTAGGCGGTCATATATTTTTAGAAAATGAGTATAGCTTAGAACCCGACCCCCGTAGCGGGTCGTACCTTTTTAATAGTTTGGCTAATCCTTCTCCAAGCCTCCGCCGAAGGAGGAATCAATATTTGCCACCGAATTATCAAGTTAGCCATCCTGTCCACCAATGCGAACCAATATTTCATTAAATGTTCCTTGGTTAATTGCGGAGAAATTGGAAAATTGCATTGATACTTAACAGTTTTCAAGTGAATATATGAGTGACTCCCCCAGAGAACGGATAAACGGCTTTTACGCATCTTTTGACACCGAATCTCTTCATCCGCGCAAGCAGGATTACCGGACTCCGTTTGAGAAAGACAGGGACCGAATCATCCACATCTCCGCATTCAGGCGGTTGCAATCCAAAACACAGGTTTTTTTATCGGGTGAGTATGATTTTTACCGTACACGGCTGACGCACTCCCTTGAGGTGGCACAGGTGGGACGATCGATATGTAATTATCTGAACCGAACCTCACCCCATCTGAATGAACTGGACTTCTTTATTGACCCTGCCCTGGTTGAGGCTTCGTGCCTTGCACACGACCTTGGACATCCCCCTTTCGGACATGCAGGTGAGGCGAAACTGAATGAACTGATGCATGATCACGGCGGGTTTGAAGGGAATGCACAATCCCTGCGGATTCTGACAGGAGATATATCAGCATCACCGCTTGATCATAAACTACTGAATCCCACACGCGCACTGATTGACAGCATTCTGAAATACAAGGTATTATATGAACAGGCAGGAAGACCTGAGCGGTACTTCATCTATGATTCACAGCAGTATATTCTCGATTTCGTTTTTGACGGCAATTCCATTCCCGATTCTTCTATTGCCAATAGTTTCAGAAGTATTGAATGCGAGATCATGGACTGGGCAGATGATATCGCCTACTCAGTAGCAGATATTGCAGACAGTATTCAGGCAGGGTTCCTGAACCGGGAGACTATCGAAGAGTGGTTCCGGCAGCAATCACCTGAGTTCCAGGAGGAGCATGCAACTATCTTTGCAACGATGCAGGAAAACTTCTCACTGATTGATATCCACAAAACAGTTGCCAACAAAATCGGTGAGTTTATTACCTCCACTACCATTGTGGAGCGGGATCACCCGAAAGCAAAAAAGACAAACCGGTATCGTTTCCAGCTTCAGATTGATCCCAAATCACAGAGGGAGTCTTCGTTCTATAAAAAGCTTGCACTTGAGATCGTATTCTTGTCTCCGAATCTCCAACAGCTTGAAGTCAAATCAGAATTCTTTATTGAGCGTATTTTTGAAGCACTGACAAAAAATTATCTCGGATCCCCCAAAAAGCAAAAACGAATGATACCTGCCTATTTTGAGAGTAAAATCCTTGCTGAGAAGACCGAAACTGAAAAGCTGAGGCGAATCACTGATTATATTGCAGGCATGACGGATGACTTTGCCGTCCGCTTTTACAAAAGACTTTTTGAACCCGGTTTCGGGTCCATTTCAGACATCATTTAATCCAGGAACACCTATGCGTACTTTATTGCAGTTGCTGCTGCTTGCAGCGATGATTCTCATCCCACTCAATGCCCAGGACCTTCCCAAAGGCATGACAGATGCAGAAAAGCTTATCATGAAAACCTATACGCCCCCTCAATGGCACGAGGGATTCGTAACACCGCCTTCCCGTCCTGTGCGTACCATGGCTGAGTGGGAGCCATTGAGAGGCATTATCATTACCTGGACAAGTTACACTTCAATCCTTCGTCAGATTGTTGATTATGCTCAGGATGAAGGATTGGTATATATTGTATGCAGTGATTCGAATTCCGTAAAAAGCAGTCTTACCTCAGGTGGCGTTCCGCTGGTGAATCTCCGCTTTTTAATCGCTCCCTTCAATTCAATCTGGGTGCGTGACTACGGTCCATGGGCTGTGTATGCTGATGATGTTGATTCCATGTATCTGGTTGATTGGGTGTATAACCGTCCCCGTCCGGCAGATGATGTCATTCCCGGTGCGTTTGCCACCCAACAGGGGATTCCACTGTACCAAATGACTTCTGGTGTGAACTCACTGGTGAATACCGGTGGCAATTTTATGACTGATGGTTTCGGGACCGGCTTTGCATCAAAGTTGATTCTGACCGATAACCCAACAAAAACCGAAGCCCAAATTGACACGCTTATGCGTCAGTTCATGGGTATCAACCGGTATATCAAAATGAATTCCCTGCCGTACGACGGGATTCATCATATTGATATGCACATGAAATTACTGGATGAAGAGACACTGCTTGTTGGACAGTATCCGCAAGGAGTTTCAGACGGGCCCTACATTGAAGCAAACCTTCAGTATGTGTTAAACAACTTTCTTTCTGTTTACGGACGCCCCTATAAGGTAGTCAGGATTCCTATGCCTCCGGATGTTGGGGGGCTTTATCCCAGCAATGGTGGGAACTATCGCACCTACACGAACTCCCTGATCGTGAACAAGACGGTATTGGTGCCAACCTACGATCCGCAATATGATTCCACAGCATTGCGCATTTACCGTGAGGCTATGCCCGGGTACCGCGTAGTGGGAATCAACAGCAACCAGATTATCCCGGCATCGGGAGCCATCCACTGCATCACAAAGGAGATTGGTGTTTCTGATCCAGTGCTGATGTATCATGCCCCCATCGTGACTACGATTCCGGGTGAGACCGGTGGTTACCTTGTGACAGCAACCATCAAGAGCGTGCAGCCTGTCACTTCAGCACAGTTGTTCTGGACTGCTGACACGACGCTTGGATTCCAGGCAGTTACGATGGAGGCAGGTCTGGGCGGAGCATACACAGCAGAGATTCCGGTTCATGCAATCGGAACGAAGATTTACTATTACCTGAGCGCGTCAACCAACAGCAGAACCGTTACTAAACCGATGACTGCACCGGCTTGGTTTTACCGCTTCACCGTTGACAGTGAGATCCCTGTGGAGTTACCCATTTTCTCAGCAACGGTGTCAGGTCAGCAGGTGCATCTTGAATGGACTACCATAACCGAAACCAACAACAAAGGGTTTGAGATTGAAAGAAAGCTGAACGGAATATGGAAAAACATCGGATTCGTTCCCGGTAAGGGTACAACCCTGACTCAGATGAGTTATTCATACACCGACAGACCAGGAAGTGGGAGTATTGCTTACCGGTTGGTACAGGTTGATTTTGACGGGCGCAGAACCTCCATGCCTGAAATAGAAGTCATCGTCAATCCGGCTGAGTTCCAATTGCATCAGAACTATCCGAATCCGTTTAACCCGGTTACAACTGTCAGATTCTCGGTACCTGAGCGAAGCAACCTGTCCATTGCTGTGTATGATATTACGGGCAACAGGGTTGCCACACTTGCTGAAGGAGTTTATGAAGCCGGTGAACACGCAGTCACGTTTGATGCAACTGGAATGGCATCAGGCATTTACCTTTGCAGAATGCAAAGCAGTGCCGGTGTTTTTACACGCAAGATGACCGTACTGAAATAACTAATTTTACACATAAAAGAAAAGTGTACCGATATGAATAATGATTTTCACATGACACTGATTAAAGAAAAAGCAGAACAGGCTTCCCGTATTCTGGATGAAAAGAATATCGACCTTTGGCTCACGTTTGTACGGGAAAGTGATATCAGCAAAGACCCCGTGATGGATACTATTGTGGGTACCAATGTAACCTGGCAGACCGCATTTCTGATTGACCGCAAGGGAAACCGCAAAGTGATCCTTGGATCACTGGACGCAGCAAACATGAAGGAGATGGGCGTATACCCGGAAGTGATAACCTATGTTCAATCCGTGAAGGATGATCTTTTGCGGATCGTAAAAGAATCTGATCCTCAATCCATTGCAATCAATTATTCGCGTAACTCCAATCATGCCGATGGACTGACGCATGGAATGTACCTGATATTGCAGGAGTATTTCAGCGGCACACCGTATCTGGAACGCTTCGTTTCCTCAGAAGGGATCATTGCATCTTTGAAGGGAAGAAAGAGCGCCACAGAGATTGCCATGATGAAGGAAGCAGTGCGTATCACACTTGAGATTTACGATGAAACAACCCAGTTCATCAAACCAGGCAGGACCGAAAAAGAAGTAGCCGCCTTTATCACAGAACAGAGAATGAAGCGGGGACTTGAAGCAGCGTGGGATATCCAGCATTGTCCGGCGGTCTTTACTGGCCCCGAATCAGCAGGTGCACATGCAGGACCCACGGACCGGGTGATTGAAAAGGGGCATCTGATTAATACTGATTTTGGCGTACGGGTCAATGGATACTGTTCAGACCTGCAAAGGACCTGGTATATTCTGAAGGATGATGAAGACACTGCTCCTGCTGAAGTACAGCGGGGCTTTGATGTATTGCTCGGATCAATCAGGAACGCAAAGAAGGAGCTAAGACCAGGAAAGACCGGATGCGAGATTGACGACGCTGCGCGGAATCACATCACTGCCAACGGGTATGAAGAGTATATGCACGGACTCGGGCATCAGGTAGGTAAAAACGCACATGATGGCGGTGCAGGATTATTCCCGAGATGGGAGCGATATGGCAACCTCCCATATCTGCCCATTGAAGAGAGTCAGGTCTTCACCATTGAGCCGAGACTGTATGTCCCCGGGCACGGTATCGTAACTATTGAAGAGATGGTACAGGTCACGAAGGACGGATGTGAATACCTGTCAGCCCCGCAGGAAGAGTTATATCTGGTACGCTGATCTGAGTACAGGTTATGCGCTGAAAAGAAGCATCCAGAGCGCATAGTCAAGGATCAGGATCATTGATGCTGAAAGTACGAATGAGCGGATGGTGGCTTTACCGACGCCCTCCGCTCCCCCTTCAGTCTGCAAGCCAATATGGCATCCAAGCAGAGAAGTCACCCCACCGAAGAACACCGTTTTGATCAGGCCAGCCATCAGATCATACAGATCAAAATAGCGCCGTACTGACTGAAAGAAGACATCGAAGGAAACACCCAGAAAATAGTTTGACACCACATAGGCGCCAACAATCGAGATTGCGATAGCGAATACAGAGATCAGAGGCATCATGATCACTGCTGCAACAAAACGGGGCATTGCCAGGAACCGGATAGGATTGACAGCCATGATCTCGAGTGCATCAATCTGTTCGGTTACCTTCATAGTACCGAGTTCGGCAGCGATTGAGGCGCCGACCCGACCAGCGATAACGATACCCGTAAGAACCGGGGCAAGCTCAGTAACAATTGCCCGGGCTACTGCACCTCCCAGAAATGAGAGTGGAGCAATCCCCTTCAGCTGATAGGCAGCCTGCCAGGCGGCAACAGCACCGGTGAATGCGGCTATAATCAGGACAAGCGGAAGGGAGTTCACGCCGATGTGTTCCATTTGATACAGCACCAACCGGCGGCTTTTGGGAATGCGGGGGAGCGAGCGAATGATACCTGCAAGCAGTCTCGTGATGATGCCGGCCTCTTCAAAAAAACTGATCACGCCCTTGCCAAATCCAGTGACGCTCTTACTCAACATAATATCTTATCCATTCTGTACTACAAGCCACTCTTCATAAAATATGGTTATTGCCCTTCTTTTGGTGCGCTAAAACGGTGAAAGAGCTGTGCAAATTCCTTTGGTGTAGAAACTTCAAGCAGCTTTCCAGCAACCTCTTTATTTCTGAACACATTTGCAATCGACGCGAGCAGACCGAGCTGTAATTCGTGCTGATTCTTTGGAGTCAGCAGCAGAAGGATCACTTTTGCCGGGAGCCCGTCAGTTGCTTCAAAGTCGATGCCCTCCTTATGTACTGCAACCGCTATAAAAGGTCTTGAAGTCGTAATTTTTGCGTGGGGGATAGCCAGGAAGTTTCCCATTCCGGTGGGCAGTAAGTCTTCCCTCTTCAGTACCTCAATATACACCTCCTGTTCATCAAGGTTAAACTGGCGTGCTGCGAAGCCTGCAAGTTCACGAAGTAATTCTTTTTTTGCAGGAGCAGTGCTGTAGTAGACCGTTTTCGCTGTGACCAACTGCTGCACCGAGAACCGATTTTTATAAGAGAGTATCCACTTCATCATAGGACCACTGATGATGGATGTGACCAGTGCCATTACCACGAGTGCAACAAAGAACTGCTCATTGATCAATCCTGCCTGGAAAGCAAGGATGCCTAAAATGATTTCCATAGCACCGCGGGAATTCATCCCAAATCCTACAGCAGCAGAATCCTTTACATTCAATCCACCCAGGTAAGCGCCAAGCCCTGCTCCGATCACTTTAGCGATGATGGCGATTGTCAACACAGTCAGTACCAATGGTACAGAGAAGTTGGCAAAGAAATCAACCTTCAGACCGATGGAAACAAAGAAGAGGGGTGCGAAGATATTAGTTACAAACTGGTGAAGGATCTCCTTGGTTTTTTCTGACAGATGAGCTGAGTCACCAATGGCAACTCCGACAATAAAGGCTCCAAAAATTGCATGCACACCAAGCCACTCTGTAAAGGCGGCACAGAAAAACCCGAGGATAAAGATAAAATTCAGAATGCCGCCGGGATATGAGATTTTAGTTTGCAAAAATGGGACTGCACGGTTTATAAGCCTGCGAACTGGTATCAGCATGACCAGTACAAATCCACCGAGCAACAGTACCGTTGTACCCAGTTGATTTCCGGGGGGACCCGTCCCCATCATTCCCAGAATAACAGAAAAGATGATCCACCCTAACAGGTCCCCAAACATCGCAGAAGCAATTATGATGAGACCAATCTGAGATTTGAGCATATTCATATCCATCAGGGTGCGGGCAATCACCGGTAATGCAGAGATGGACATTGCCGTTCCAACAAAGAGAGCAAATACAAGGAGTGAGGCATTGCCGCCGGCGCCAAACATTTCCGGGAAATGATATGCCAGAGCAGAACCAAGCATAAAAGGGAAAACCGTGCCTATTATACTGGTATAGAAAGCCGCTTTCCGGTGTCGCAAAAGAAGCGAGAGGTCAACCTCAAGACCAATAACCAACAACAGCATCACCACCGCGAGCGTAGTGATACCTTCCAGAACGGTCTTTACTGCTGAATCACTTGGAAATACGTAAGCGAACAGATCAGGCGACAGGGCACCCAGAACAGTAGGTCCCAACAGAATACCGGCGAAAATTTCTCCTATGATGGATGGCTGATTAAAATAGGTGCAGACTTCCGCAAGCACCCTTGCCACCAGAAGCATGGTACCGATACTGATGAGAAACTCTGTTATCTGTTCTGCATGCAGCATGGGTCAGGTTCTTTTCACAATAAGGATGTTCGTGGGAAGCTCCTGGAAAATGTACTCGGTATTATTTGTAAAAATCCGGTCAAACATATTACTTCTTCTTTCGGGAGAGGAAATCACCAGAAGATCGGCTTTTTTCTCCTTCGCATACTTTGCAGCAGCCCACCCTTCTTTGCCGTACAATGCTACACAGCACATGTTGTGACCGGAGATATTCTGCTCATTTACGAACAGTCTGATTTTGTTTCTTTCTTCTTCAATTGCCTCTTCACGCAGCAGTTCAGTATCTTCAAGGTCACCAGAATCCGTTACCGTTACCGAGAGACCGGGGATAGTAAACTCATGCAGGAAGCAGAGCTCTTCTGCTTTCTCAGAGGCAGCAAACTGGAAGGCTTTCTGTGCGGTATATTCATCTGCTGCCAGATAATCTATTGAAGCATAAATCTTTTTATAACCCACCGGATTTTTTTTGGGTGCCACAATAATCAGGGATGAGCATGGTGCATTCCGCATAATGGTTCTTGCGACCGAGCCAGTATAGTATTTCAGGAATTTTTCCTTTTCGAGGGCACCAGCGATGAGGAGGTCAACATGTTCCTGTTCACAACACTTCAAAATCACCTTCGCAGGATCACCATCTCGGTAAACAAGCTTACCATCTCCGGGACTGAAGCCTGCCCGTTGTATCAGTTCCAGCAGGCGTTCTTCATCACGGGGATTTCTTTCCCCTGCATGGATAAATATCATATCTGAATCCCATAGTTGCTGCAGGCGACGTGCTTCGCACAGGAGCGCCTCACCTGTAGGAGAGAAGCCTACTGATACAGCAAGACGGTTAAAAGGAATTGGTGGTTGTGTATTCGGCATATCCAGACACAGTTAGTGATACGGTAATTCGCACTAATAGATTTTGTAAAGATAACGATTTTAAAGGAACCAAAAATCGGCTGGAAAATTGTAATTTTCAGAAACGATATCAGGAAAAATTGTACACAACTATGAGCCAGACACCACAGATTACCCTAAGGAAGGCGGAGCCCGGAGATGAAAGGCTGCTGCTGGATTTTATCAGAAAAATTGCTGAATATGAAAAACTAAGTCACGAAGTGACCGCTACTGAAGAGCTGCTGAAGGAGACGCTTTTTTGTGAGCATCCGCGGGTTGAAGCCTTACTTGGATTTATTGACGAGAAGCCCGTTGCATACGCCGTATACTTTTATAATTTTTCAACGTTTAAAGGCAAGCTTGGGTTGTACCTTGAGGACCTGTTTGTTCTTCCGGAATACAGAGGTTCTGGATTTGGGAAAAAAATACTCCTTACACTCGCCCAGATTGCCCATGAAAAAAAATGCGGCAGATTTGAATGGTGTGTACTGGACTGGAACACACCTGCGATTGAGTTTTACAAATCACTTGGTGCAGTGCCAATGGATGAGTGGACAATCTTCCGGCTGGAAGAGGAGGGAATTGCACGCCTGGCAGAGCAGGCAGAGGTATAATGCGGAACCTACTTCTGCATCCGGCGAATCCCAAATGGAGTGATACACTCCTGTTCAGTTTTATTGTAGGCTTTATTGTCAGCTTTCTTATTTCATTAGCTTTTCTCAACCTTGCTGTTGGGGTCATTACTTTCTTTTGGCTTTACGACAGTTTCCGCCGAAAGGAATGGAGGATGGATACCTATGCACTACTGATAGGGTTATTCGGACTTGTGCGGATGGGTTCCATTGCGTTTTCCCGCTTTCCGGATGTCAGCATTGAAGCTATACAGAAAGAAGCTCCATTCTATCTTTCCTTTTTCGCCCTCCTCTACTTTTTCAAGGGGATGAGTCTGCGGAGCAAGCGGCGCATATTCCTCTTCCTCATTGGTTCCGGTGCGTTGGTGGCAGCGTACGGCATTGTTTCTTTTTCCCTTGGAATGTATGAGCGTGCTCAGTCTGTGACCTCGGGCTACATCACTTTTTCGATTTATCTGATTCCGGTCATACTGGCTGCTGCTATTATTTTACCCTTTGCAAGCAAAAAACAGAAGCTACTTGTTTCAACTATCATAGCTTTGGGACTCAGCGGTATTTTTCTTTCCCTCACCAGATCAACCATTGCTGTTGCACTGGTGCTTCTGGTAGTTGCACTACTCATGAACCGAACGCCGATTACGGTGTACCTTATGATTGCAGGACTCACCTTTGTTCTGGTAAGTGGCGGACTGATGATGAACAGTACCGGGATTGACAAGCGTGCAAACAACCCGATGGAGTTGTCAAGCAGAGATGTACTGATCAAGGGATTTCTGGATATTTGGGATGAACATCCTCTAACAGGACACGGACCGAGGGCATTCAGGGAAACATTTACCAGACAGAGTGAACTGGCTGATAAGAGAACCGGAAGCTGGCATAATGATCTTATTCAGATATACATTGAAAGCGGAATCTTTGCACTTCTGCTGTTTCTCGCAGTTAATGTACTGCTTGCATATCGGGCATTTAGATTGCTCCCCGGATTGCGGGTGCAATCCGAGGAACAACGAATTATTGCAGCATCAGTTTTGGGGATTGGGGGGATACTTGCGTCATCATTGCTGAATATGGTAATTTTCTCACCCGATATAGCGTTGATGTATGGGGCGTTTATTGCGCTGTTTGCATCAATGGAGGCAGGCTAACCGTCTTACAGATCCTGGCTTCTCTACCCCTCCGCCGCATCATTGTTTTACCGAATGACCCGTGGTGTCAGTGTTTGGTTGTTGCAATTCAGCCATTACCTGTTTTGACCAGTTGAGCAAAAGATCCTTTTCAGGCTGATCGAGCTCAGCACCGCCATGGAGTAAAACATAAGATGAAAGTGGCATCTCACCATTATTTACCATCTCAATAGTTTCCTCAAGCTTATGGATTTGCTTTTTAACCGGGTAGCTCCCCCATTCGGAGAAGTTGAGATGTTTCCTGCCATCAAGAATATGATTCATTACCACAAATGATACAGGTGCTACAGAGGCATACCAGGGGTACACCGTAGTATTCGAATGGCAGTCATAACATGATTCCTTTAATACTTTCTGCACATCCGGCGGGGGTGCCGCTATACTGAACAGCGTCACCTTTTGATCATCCGGCGGGTTCTCAGCCTTCGGACCAAAGAATTGCAGAAGTATGATCAGGATCACAAAAGCGGGTACAAAGACCCGCAGGATTTTTTTCATCATTGCCCTCGTTTTTTATGATGATTAATTTTGAACATAATATCAAATACTATATGAAGGAAAATAAATGAAATTTACTTATTTCGCAATTATCCTCCTCATTATCACAGTATCCCTTCCCATCAGCGCACAGTCAGCAAAAAACCGTCAGTTTGGATTCGGTTTAGTGCTGGGTGAGCCTACTGGCGCAGCGTTCAAATTCCGTACAGGTTCCAATAATGCAATTGCGGTCAATGCAGGTGTATCATATTTTGGTTCACCCAGAATCGGCGTGGATTATCTGTGGCATTTCAATGCATTCCGGTCATCGGATTTTGATTTGTATGCAGGTGCGGGTGGAGTACTGGGATTTGGTGAGAGCAGAGGGTTCTGGTACAAGAAAGAACTGAATAAGTTCTACAACCGGAGCGAAGGAGTAGGAATAGCTGCACGTGGTGTGATCGGAGTTGATGCTTATCTTCCAAACACCCCCCTCGATATTTTCCTGGAAGTAGGACTATTACTAGGATTGGCACCCAATTCAGGCGCTGCAA
>JAEXTR010000347.1 GCA_023406915.1 Bacteroidota bacterium | reverse complement strand
GGAGTGAAACATCCATCTGTTGAAGGAGTTGTTCCGGCTATTGATCAGGTAAGGAAAAACCGCTATCCACTGACAAGGTATTTGTATTTCATAACTCTCTCCAACCCTTCAGGATTAACCAAACAGTTTATTGACTGGGTACTGTCTCAACCTGCTCAACGAATTATTGAACAGGAGGGCTATATTAGTATCTGGGAAAACACTTTCTGATTAAACATTATATCCCTTCGACTCAAATTTTTCACGAAGCGCATCTGCCACAAGGGGTGGCACAAAATCACTTACATCACCGCCAAACTGAGCAAGACTCCGGACAATAGTGGAATTCAGATAAGTATATTTCTCATTCGGCATTAAAAAAACAGTATTTACATCGCCAGCAATTTTTCTGTTAGTAAGCGCCATCTGGAACTCATATTCAAAATCACTGACTGCACGAAGACCACGTATGATGGCAATTGCACCTGAATTACGGGCATGTTCAACCACCAAACCAGAATAGGTATCAATTGTCACATTCTTGTAGTCCTTGAGCACACCTTCAAGCAATGTCACCCGCTCATCGATGCTGAACAGAGGAGTTTTTGCAGGATTGATACCAATTGTCACCTTGATACCATCAAATAGCTCGCTTGCACGCTGGATAATATCTAGATGTCCGAAGGTAATGGGGTCAAAGGTGCCTGGATAGATCGCATAGCGCTTCATGAAAACTCCGGTATAAATAAATCTAAAGCCACTGTAAAGATATGTTTTTAGGGGCAATTACTCAATCGCAGATGCCTGCCAGGTATGAGTTAAATGAACGGTAATCCCTGTATCAATGTATCATGAACCAGGATGCAAATAATTCTGTTCTTATAAGCACAAAGATGCTTTCTGATTTTCGCTATATTGGAAACATAAAATCTGCAAATTCTTTCACTCAAATTCCGAGGTCCCTATGATCACTTACAGCGTAACCGTCACCGTTGATCTTGATGTACAGAATAAATGGCTTGAATGGATGCTTACTCACCATATACCAGAAGTATTGAAGACGGGGTTTTTCTCCAGCTGCAATCTACTGCAGGTTGTTGAACCAGCACCGGATAACAATAAAATTGTTTTTAATGTACGTTATGAATGTGATACACTTGATGCATACAGAAATTATAAAGAGCGTGAGGCTCCACGTCTTCAGGCAGAACACGAAAAAGCGTTTGAAGGGATGTTCACAGTTCGCAGAGAGCTTCTTCTTCCGCTGAAGCAGCCATATACTCAGGTAATAAAAGACTAATTGATCACTGTCAGTAACGGTAAATACATCATGAAGATACAATACATCTTACTCGTTCTTTGTATAACAATCCTGAATCAGGCATACGGACAGCAGGCATCAGCCTACTTTCCTCAGGCACCCGGTTTCTTGTGGTACTCAAAGACCACCGCCCTGGACTCAATGAATAACCGGGTTGACTCCCTTTCGTTTTTTACGATTGATTCCTTTGCCGTTACTGACACTTTTAAAACCAAAAATTCTCATTTTGTATTTACGAAATCCGGCGCTATGCCGTTGATTCTTGAGCAGCCTTACCTTGATACCCTTTATGTTTCATTGGAGAGCACGAACGGGTCATCATATTTTGACGCTTCATTGATAACATCCCTGACGGGAGCGATTGATACCACAACTATTGACACTCTGTTTGGTGGTTTTAATCCGTTTGATTTGATTGCTTCCCTCGAAGGATGGTATCCCCTGTATCGTTTTGCACAAAATCTTAACTCAGAGTATCTGCTGATAAGAAAAGATACAACTATCAATTATAATGGTTCGAACATTGCCACCAGAATTGAGATTAAGGGAAAACGGGTTGCTGATGAGCAGCTGGAGACCGTCTATGGGTCACTCAGTACGAAAAAGTTTGTAAGAAGTATTATCCTCAGTGCCACAATTTTACCTCCTTTTTATCTTCCACTGTATCGGTTGGATGATACTGTGTGGATTGCTCAGGATTACTGGATTGTGAAGCAGTTTTTACCAAGCACTGTTTTTGATATTCAGCTGGGCGGACTCATCTCTGTTGGACCTTATAATATCCCCGGTAGAGTTTGGGAAGTAATCAGCCCTCTGGTTTCTGTTCGGGATGAAGAGTCTCTCAACCCGGGTGCCTTTGCACTTGACCAGAATTTTCCAAATCCATTTAATCCAGCTACTACGCTACGGTTTACCGTCAACGAACCTGGTTTCGTAAGTCTGAAAGTCTACGATGTACTGGGACGTGAAGTTGCTGATCTGGTTCATCAGGCAATGCAGCAGGGTGTTCATCAGGTAGTTTTCAACGGTGAGAATCTTGCCAGCGGTATTTACTACTACCGAATTACCTTGAATGGAAATGATGCCGTGAAACAGATGCTTCTGTTGAAATAAGAGCCAGGGTTCTTCTTTTTTATGTCCAGATCCGTCGCATTGCAGTTGCTGCAATCCCTGATTCCGGGTTTGCGTTCAGAAGGCTTTGAAGCTGCTGAACCATCCGGGAAGCAGTACCATTGGGAGTCACAAATTAGCAGTGGTAGCGACCAACTGAAGCTTCAGGTTTATTATGGTAAAAAGGGCATCAAAACCGTCATCCAGGGAAAAACAAATACACTTCTGTATCAGAAGGTGCAGGAGGCTGTATCTGGTAAATCCTCAAATGAAAAAACAGAAGATATTGAAGAACCTGATTATTATATAGGCTCGGATGAGAGTGGTAAGGGAGATTATTTTGGTCCTTTGGTGACGGCTGCCGTCTTTACCACGCCACAGATTCGCAAGTCCTTACAGAAAGTGGGAATCCGTGACAGTAAGCAAATCAGCGACGCCACAATCATGGATTATTATCGAAAGATAGTTCAAACCCCTGGAGTAACATTTTCCTATCGGGTCGTTATCCCCAGCCTTTACAATCAGCTCTACAAAACATGTCAGAACCTTAATCTCATGCTGACAAAACTGCATATTGAAACCATACAGGATCAAATAGTTGCGTCTAAATGTCAGGTCGCTATACTGGATCAGTATGGCAATGCAGAAAAAACAGCAAGAGAGGCAAAAAGTATTCCCGGACTGAGGCTTATACAGACCACGAATGCAGAACGTTTCACAGGCGTGGCAGCAGCATCAGTCGTTGCACGAAAACACTTTCTAGACTGGATGCATAGTTTTGGTCAGCGGCTCGGTCACCCCATCCCAAAAGGTGCGGGAGGTGATGCTGATGATTTTGCGAAGTTGATTTATTCCAAATACGGATCAGAAGTTTTAATAAAAATGGTAAAACTTCATTTTAAGAATAGTGAAAAATGGAGCGGGTTACTCCCCTGAAAACACCGCTACTACAAACTAAAAATCTTCCATCTCTCGCTCCCCGCCATTCTGATTTCTTTCCCTGTTTGGCTTGAAGTTATTGAAGTTAAATCGCACGTTTAATGAGACATGAGGAGCCATTCTTTCGAAATAGCTGTACTGATAAAAATCACTGCTTGCAGAAGTGTATTCCATCTTATTGTTACCGAAGATATCACGAACCTGCAAAGTTAGGGAAAGTGCTTTTTCAAAGAAATCCTGCTTGACTGAAATATCTGCGGAGTAGGATTCACCCCATTCTCCCTGGGAAGTCACGGTAGCACTATTATAATTAAGGTTGAACTGAAGCTGGGTTGATGAGGCGATTTTGATAAGGTTGTTGAACCTTGCACTCCAGTTAAAACTTTGGCGCTCAATAGTTGTGGTATTCACAAATCCTCTGATCCTGTAGTCATACAAGTTCCCCATTAGACTTACATTCCATCCTTCAACCGGATCAAAGATCATCATCATTTCAGCTCCAAGGGAATAATCCTTTCCGATATTGGCAACTGAATTCAGATTAATATTTGGCGCATATACTGATCTGAAATTTTCGATCTTATTCTGTGTAAAGCGGTAGTAAACCTCTGTGGAGAGAGATATCCCTGCAAAATACGTTTGAACACCAGCTTCGTAAGAGTCGATAAACTCCGGCAGCAAATCGGGGTTACCAATTCGAACGTTGTTTGCATCCATCCATGTCAGAAATGGTTCAAGTTCACCACCATGAGGGCGCCTGATTCTTCTGGTATAGCTGCCCATCAATTGGGTTTCCTCAGTGAATTTATAAGAAGCGTGAAGCGTCGGGAAAAAGTCCCACCGGTCAATCGTGAAATCCCGATTCTGTGAGAGAAGAGTTATCTTCCTGTATGTGTATTCAGTACGAATTCCTCCCTGTAAACCAAAGCGCCCGAATTCAGATGTGTATGTTACATAGGCAGCCTGATCGTTATTTTTGTTACGGGTTGAGTGGCTATAGAGCGACTGGAATTCATACACCTTGCTTACCGGGTTGTATTCGAAAAGAGCATTATTCTCATCCGATAACTCAATTTCGGCTTCCATTCCCGCTTCAAACTTTGTGTAGGCAGAAAGTGGTAAAGTGTAATCAAATTTCCATTCAAAATCATGAGAAGGGCCATACTCAATAGTTCTCCTGCCCGAAAGTATAAGCGCATTGATTCGGGTTTCAGTTGATGCAGTGTCATCACCATCGTTGTAGCGGAAATTGAATTCAGCTTTAAGTTCGTGTCCTTTTTTGGAGAACTTCCTTGTATAGGTAATATTACTCCCGCCATACTCACCGGTTCTTGCCATATTAGAATAATCCAGATATGAGGAAACCACGGGATTGGTGGAATTCCATTCATCAGTAAAGCGCGTGCTCTTTCTGCCCCCCTCCCTTGAACCATATCTTCCTACAACGCTGAAAAGATCTTTCTCGCTTAACTGAAACTCAATTCCTGCCCGGAGTCCCAGCCCTTTTCTGCCCCATTTTGATTCCCCTTCATGATTATAAAATGAAGTCGAGTTCGAAGAGTAAAAAGTGTTTTCGCTTCGTGATAACCCTGGAAAACTGCGGTTATTATAATCCGTTCCCAGTGTAAGTACAACATCGGGCAGCCTGTACTGAAAAAGGAAGTCCCCGCCATAGTTTTCAAATCTTCCGAGGTTACCGTTAAGTACCCCGCTGAGACCAAGGTTTTCATTCTTCTTCAGAATAATGTTAATAATACCAGCGGTACCTTCAGGATCATACTTCGCAGAAGGATTGGTGATAATTTCAATAGTCTGAATTGAGGAAGCTGGGATCTGTTGCAGTGCATCCTGTGCGCTCATAATTGAAGGTTTACCATCAATCAAAACAGTATAGTTCGAACTTCCCCTCAAACTTACATTTCCATCGATATCTACTGTAACAGAAGGGACATTTTGGAGAACATCAGCTGCATTACCAGAAACAACAGTCTGCATCTTATCAACATCAATCACTTTCTTATCAATCTGGTAGGTAACCGGAGATCGCTCACTGCTTACAACCACGTCATTTAGGGTATAGGTATCAGGGGCAATGAAGATATCGCCAAAATCAATGGTATTGTTTTCGGAAGAGATGGTGACACTCTTTTTCTGAGTCGTATATCCAATGAAACGAACCTCCATAAGGTATGCTCCATTGCGTATGGGTGCGAGGATGAAATCACCTGCATCATCTGATATTGTACCTGTAATCAGCGAAGTATCAACAGCAGATAAAAGCACAATATTTGCATATTCAACCGGTGCCTGTGTAGCCTGATCAAGAACAGTACCGGATATCATACCGGGTCTGCCTTGCGGGATCACTGCATCAGTACACAAGAGGAAGAAGAGAATAGAAAACGTAAAAAATAGCGGGGATAGAATTTTCGAAAATGTCACTTTGCTCGTCCTAATTAAAAAAATCAACACTTGACTCAATACATAAAGGGAAGAAATATCCACAGCGTTACAGAGATGAAAACACAGGAAATGGCGTCTGAAGTTCAGAAAACGGTAAAACTTAAGAGTAATTTAGGGAATAAAACGAAGCTGTTCAACCGAAATCGACAAAAAACGGACTATTGATGAGGAACGGATAATGTTTCATTTGGTATCCGTACAATGAGGTGATAAATATTGCACCCATGCTGCATGGAATTAATTCATTATTTTTGGATCATCGGTAAACAAAAACTGGTGACCGGCTCAGGGAACCAATCTTCATTAACCCCTGTTTTTAATTTGATGAAATCGAATTGGAAGAAAAATAGTGCCCTTTTTGTGCTGACAGGTTATCTCATCCTGTTCTTCATGTCGGTATTTCATACCCATGAACTCTCTTCCAACATTCCTGGCATTAATCAGCAACAATCCAGAACACAGCATAGCACCCACCATTACAATGAGAGTGGTGAGTGTTTGATCCATCTTGCCTTTTCAGCGCTCCACAACTCAGATCTGATAGGAGTATCTTCTGACAGAGGGCAATTCGGAGACCCTGAGTTACTTTCTTCGGCAATTGTAACGCCAATTCTTCCCATCCCAGAGTCATGTACGGTTTCCAGAGGGCCACCCTCAGTTAATTCCTCAATCTAATTTCACTATTTTTTTATTTTCTAATTTCGAGGAATTATTATGTCTGTTCGGAAAGCTTTGCTCTTACCCATTATTATGCTTTTCTCATTACTGTTATTGAATGGTTGCAGTGAGGAAACCAATCCCATTAATCCACCTAGTGAACATTTTGAGCCTGAAGGATGGCTGATCAGAGATGCTGCCCTCCAACCTGTATTAGTGGTGTTTCAGGGACAAATCTTGAAGAATTGGAAAGGGAATCCACATCCAGATACTCTTTTTGACCCCTTGAATGCACTTTCGGAGCATTTCAGTGTAAAATTTCTTGATGCTAACCAAAATATCATGAACCCACCAGCAGATGCTTCCCATTCTTTTGCAATGAAAATTGCTGACACATCCGTTGCCGGTTACAAAAAAGATACGCCAACCGATTATGCATTTCACCTCATTGGGAAGAAAATTGGCAAGACCAATGTAGAATTGCAGGTTCAGCATTCAGGCCATGTGGATGTAAAAACGCCATTGATTCCGTTGGTTGTACGTGTTGACACAACAGCTCATGGTGAACCAGTCGGAATGAAAGTTATGCTGGAAGAAAACGATTCATTGCTGGCAATGATGTCTAAGGACGGTAGTGTTACCGGTTCCATCGTTCTGGGTGTTACAGACACAACTGATCATATAAAGATAGTATTTTTTGATGAGTATGGTACAGAATTCAGCCCCGAAGTGCCCCATCATTCCCTCGGATCAATTCTTAGTAGTACAACAATTGCATCTGTATTACCAGAACCTGGCGAACCTTGGGTAGTGCGTATTGTCGGAAAAACTGTCGGCACAGCATCGGTACGATTCACAATCCTGGTGAGTGGTACTGCAGAGTTTACATCTTCTGCGATTCCGATTCTCGTGCAGTAAACAGTCCAAAGGCAGCATGAAAAAATTTGATTCTTCTGTAAACCGGTGGTGTGTGTCACTACCGGTTTTACTTTTTTTTCTTCTATTCACAGCGCTCGCCTACCCTATGCAGGAGGGTGTCATCAGCGGTATTGTATTAGATGGCGCTACGCATCGGGTAATTGCCGGTGCACATGTAATGCTTGACGATACAGAGATCGGCACTTCCACTGACGCGTCCGGTAAGTTTTCCTTCACCAACGTTCCATTCGGTACACACGTACTTCATGTTTCTCATGTTGGTTATCGTACAGTTCATTACAAAATTGAACTCCTCTCCCCTTCCTCAACAGGTATCATCATTCATCTGTATACGGTTCCTATTGAAACTCCTTCGGTGGTAATTACCGGTGAGCATGCTGATTCCTGGTTCGATGATCTTCATACCGCAAACAATGTGCTGAGGGGCAGGGACCTTGAGCGGGATATGGGGCTCTCGGTTGCTTCCACGCTGAGGAATGAGACGGGTCTTGCTATCCGATCAATGGGGCCGGCACCCTCAAGACCGGTCATCAGAGGACTGGGACAAGACCGTATCACGATTTCAGAGGATGGTGCCAAAGCTGTTGATCTTTCAGCTACATCACCGGATCATGCCGTGAGCGTTGAGCCATTTACGGTTGAGCGAATAGAGGTTATCAGAGGCCCGAGGATACTTACTCAAAGTTCGAGTACTGCAGGAGGGGTTGTAAATATTATCCGGAATGACATTCCCCCACTGGCTTCTGCCGGTATTAGCGGATTAGCAGGTGTTTCCTATGAATCGGTCAACAACAGTTATCTGGGTGCTACAGCAGTGGAAGTACCTTTGCATGATTTTTCTGTCCGGGGAGAGTATACTTATCGTAAGGCAGGTGACCTTCGAACTCCGGGTATGACATTGAAAAACTCTTCAATTGAAACCAGTAACCGTGCGATTGGATTGAGCTATCTCTTTGACCGGGGATATGTTGGAATATCAATGAGGGAGTTCAGTTCAGATTACGGAGTGCCAGGCGGATTTGTTGGTGCTCACCCTTTTGGTGTCAATATTTCTATGTTCCGAAGACAAATGAGTTTGAAGTCACAGATTCCTCTCTCTGATGACCGTTCAGAATGGATATACCTCCAATTTAACAGAGATTACTACAGACATCAGGAATTCGAATTTGGAGGCGCGCTTGGGGCAGAGTTTTCCAT
>JAEXTR010000079.1 GCA_023406915.1 Bacteroidota bacterium | reverse complement strand
CTTGAAGGCGGCACGATGAGTTTTTATAATATGTTTAATTCAGGACTGGCAACAGTGATTGCCACAGGAGTTACCACTGATCAGGCGGGCGGGATATGGGTCTCGACGGCTGACGCGGGATTGTTTTACAATAATGGTAAGAAATGGGTGAATTTTAACCGATTGAATTCCGGACTTCCTTCCAATGCAGTAACTGCAGTTGCTATTGATGCCGCCCAAAATAAATGGGTCAGTTCCACTGGACTTTCAAAGTACACCGGAAGGAAATAATAATCCATTCATAACGGATACTTACTCATCGATTGTGCCTCCGGTGTGGACGTGCAATAGCCAAGTACGGAACAGATCAGAGACGACGGACAGTATCTGATTTTGCAAAGAAGATACCTATACCATCCCCCTGAACATTCCACTTCACATTGCTGTTTGGCTGCCCAAACACAGCATCTGAGACCTTGTTCGTATTCTGCGTAACAAAATAATCGTAAAAGCGTACATCAAATGCATGGATGCGGTATCCAAGAGTTTCTGTGAGGATTCCTGGTGTGATAGTATCTGTGATAACTTTCATAAAGCCATCATACGCCTGCAAACCTTTTTTCATAACACCGTTAAATTCGATTGCCTCAGCTGTGACGTTGTTGCCTGAAGTTAATGATACCCAGGTCAGTGCATAGGCTTCATTGATGTATGGTTTGATACTGCATTCAATATAACGCTGCGGTACCTGCGTTCCGATGTAGGTTTTCAGTTCCACTTCCTCCACTGTACCGATTATAGGAACAGTTGTTTCTGCTGTTGCAAAGTAGGATTTCCATTGAACGAGCAATTTATAGGTTTCCCCCTGAGCGGGAACCAGTCCATTGGTAAAATAGAGTCCATCCTTTTTATGCCTGAGCACATAGAGACTATCACGGTACAAAATTGCCACGGTTGCATCTATAAGATCAGCGAAGCTTTTATCGAAATTGTAAGAGATAGGGAGTGTTCTGCCCACATAGATATCCTGAACCGGTTTATTCGCCTCAAGAACACCACGAACAACAAGTTTCAGCTCAAACGGGAAATCCTGTTCAGAGTCCTCAACTTCGCAGCCAGTGGCAATAAAAAGTAGGGCAATAACGGATACAAGGAGAAAGTGCTTCATAATCATCTGCATTTAAAACTTAAAACTGATACCCAATGAAGGGAGAATAGGAAATAGCGTAAACTGTTTCAGGATAGGAACCTTGTCACCAGTTTTCGGATCGGTTTTATAGCCGATATACTTCGAAAAGGCATTGTACCTGTTATATGCGTTATACACATTGAAAGACACCTCTACCTCGCTGCCCCCCCAATCGAACCGGTATTGCGCACTGAGGTCGAGTTTATGAAACGCGGGGAGTCTGTACGCATCGCGCCCGGAGTACTCATAGAAGACTTGTGTTGCGCCCGGTTTTGGGGTGGTAAAGGGAATGAAGCCGTATTGCATGATGGGGAGCGGGAAAGCTTGTCCGGTGGCATACGTCCAGGTTGCGCCTACATTCAGGTCGCTGGTTACATCATAGGTAATAACAATGGATATATCATGCCGACGGTCATAACGGGGGTAGTAGCCTTCCCCACGATTGAGGAGGTCAAAATAGCGGCGTGTCCAGGAGACCGTGTAGCCAACCCAACCTGTAATATCACCAATTCTTTTATTCAGAAAGAGCTCAACACCGTATGCTTCACCGCGCCCTTCGGTCATCAGATCAGTAAATTCAGTACCATAGGTAAAGCTTGCATTGTCACGGTATTCATACAGGTGCTGCATATCCTTTACATATCCCTCAACTGAAAAGAGGAAGGTACGGTCATAGGAAGTGGCTTCAACGCCAAATGAAGCCTGCACGGAGCGGGCGGGCTTGATGGTACTGGTTGACGGATACCATACATCTGTTGGAAGGTAGATATCGTTTCTGCCCAGCAGGTGGAGCGGCTGATGGGAGACTGCAAAGGCGGCGCGAAGCGCAAGGAGATCAAGCGGTTTATAGGTAACCGAGAGACGGGGTTCAATGCCGAAGAAGCTGGTTTCCGGGTAGAAATGCCCCCTGACACCCGCGTTGATTTGCACGTCTTCCGAGACAGTCCAATCATCCTGCACATACACTGCACCTTCGAGAATACCAAGATCATCACCAAAATTGCTCCGGTACAGAAGCTCTTTTTCATACCGGTCACTGGTAACGGTATTAAAGATATGGTACACAAGTTCACCGCCTCCCTTGATATAGTGTTCGGAAGAGGGGTAGTACTGAAGTTCTGTACGGAGAGAGACATCATTGACTGTTGATGAAGTGAAGAAGTCCACCGAATTCACAGACGGATTTTTATCGCGCATAAGCGTTGAAAACTTATAGCGTGTGTACATCAGTGCAGTATTGGTAAAGAAGGTGGAAGAGTGAATTCGGGTCCAGGTTATATTGGTGGTTGCGTTCTGCCACTGAATATCAAATCCGATATCCTTACTCCGTTCAGGTTCAGTGAGCACATCACTGGAGTAGAATCCGCTAATGAAAACGCGGTCCTTATCGGAGATAACATAATTCAGCTTTCCGTTAAAGTCAGAGAAATGGTATTTGGGGAAAGCATCTGCCTTAGGGACAGCAGGAAGAATTTTATCCAGGTACATCAGTCTGCCCGAAAGGAAATAGGTGAGATTTGGTGAGAGGGGTCCCTCAACAGTAATACGTGAGCTAATAGTATTGATATTAGCCCTACCAACAAATTTTTCTCTGGTACCTTCTTTCATAGTAAGGTCCAGGACGCTTGAGAGTCTGCCGCCATACTCAGCCGGGAAGGCACCCTTGATGAGGCGGAGGTTCTGAATAGCATCTGAGTTAAAAGTACTTGAGAATCCACCGAGGTGAGAAGGGTTGTACACCGTTACTCCGTCAACCAGAGTAAGATTCTGATCCTGCGATCCGCCACGGACGTAGATACCCGTGGAGAGTTCGGTAGCAGCGGTAACGCCCGGGAGGAGTTGCAGCGCCCTGAAGATATCGGTTTCACCACCGAAAGATGGGAGTTGTTTTATCAGGTTGGGGTCAATCTCGATTGTGCTAGTAGTTGAAGTAAAATCTGTAATTTTCTTCCCCTCCACAACCACATCACCCAGCTGGATAGCCTGTTTATGGAGTTCGATATCGATCCGGCGGTCTGTTTCACTCTTACCGGCGGGTTCCAGCATCAGCTTAAATGTTTCATACCCAACGCCACTTGCAAAGAGGAAGTGAGCCCCGGAGCGTATCCTGGGGATAGCATAGAAGCCAAACTTATTACTGACAGCAACATAGAGGGGGTCGGTTTTGCGCAGGCTATCGGCATAGATAACCACATTGAACCCGATGAGTGCTTCACCGCTGCCGGCTTCACGCAGGGTACCGGAGAGATTGTAGTAAGATGTCTGTGCAGAAGCTTCAGAGACAGCCAGTGTGAGAAGCAGTAAGAGTAAGAAAGATTTTTTCAAGTTATATGTCCAAAGTATTCGGTGAACCTTTACCGATAAATTAAAGAAATCTTACCACTGTTAAAAGGGAATGGGATAAAATACTGAAAGATATACTCAATTTATTTTTATGATGTTGTATAGGTACTCTCTTGTGGGGTATCAAAGTATTGACGCGTGACTGAGACGGAGGAGATAACTTCGCATATGTATCTATTGATCTATGATTTTCATTTTCATCTTTATGAAAAAAACAGTAACATTGACAAGACATTTAAAGAAATATTGTATGCTCCGAATATCCTTAGTGGCTGCCGTTGTATTTTTCCTTCTGCCGGCAGCTTCCATCACCGCCCAACCTATAATCCGGCTTCAGGGTGCTGCCGCAGTTCCAGCAGGCGACCTTGAAAAATATACTGATGTAGGGTATGGTGGTTCTCTCTCACTTTCGATTCCCCTTCTCTTCAACGGCTTTGAGGTTACTGCATCCGGGGGATATTATCACTGCGGATATAAGGAAGACCTTCCTGATTACGATTTCACCTATACTACCATCCCGCTGACGGCAGGATTCCGTATTAATCTGAGCGACATCGGGTTTATCCCCTATATTGGTGTGGAGTCGGGGGTGTATTTTGCGGAATATTTTCTTGAAATAGACTATGGTGCAATCGGTAAGCACACTGCCAAAACAAAGGACACCAACTGGGGGATTGCCCCTGAGATCGGGTTCAGAATGAACCTGACCCCTTACCTGGATATTGATGCATCGGCAAAATATAATCATATCAAAAGTAAGTATGTAGGGCGGTCGTTCCTTATTATTCAATCTGGTTTCTCGGTGCGTTTATGAAAAAACTAATTCTCATACTACTTTGCTGCTCAGCCCACTTTTATGCACAGCAGGACTGGGTATGGCAAAATCCACTTCCTTTCGGTAAGACCCTTTATGCACTGACCAGTATAGCCCCGGGTGTTGCGTATGCCTTTGGTGATGCGGGGGCTGCAATCAAGACCGACAATGGCGGTGTGATCTGGCAGGTGCTGAATACCGGGGGGCTGGACGACTTCAGGGCAACAGCTTTCAGTGATGTGCAGACGGGTTTTGCAGCCGGAAGAGCCGGGGTTGTGTACAAGACAACTGACGGCGGGCTCTCATTTCAAAAACTACAAACCGGCACTACCCTTGATCTTAATGCTATCTGTATACCTGCACCCGGTACAGTAATTTGTGCTGGTGAGGCAGGGTTGCTGCTCAAGAGCAGTGATAATGGTGCAACGTGGCAGATGAGTTTTCCTGACACCGTTACGTTTAATGCAGTCTATTTTTCTGATGCTCAAAACGGCTGGATGAGCGGCGCATCTGGTGTAATCATGAAAACACTCAATGGCGGAAGCACCTGGCAGAAGGTTGCATCAGGAATTATGACTCCGATCTCATCATTGGATTTTCATGGCACCATTGGCATGGCAGCCGGCTTTGGGGGTATGATCCTGAGAAGCGCAGACGCGGGAGCCACATGGCAACAGGTAACACCTGCAGGAGAAATATGGTATCAGAGGATACAGGTTGTATCAGCAAGTACAGCCTATGCCTGCGGTTCGAATGGGAGTATTATTAAGACAACCGATGCCGGAGCAACATGGCAGACACTGAACACCGGTTCACCGAGAGGGTTACAGCAATTAGCGTTCACATCTGAACAAGAAGGGTGGATCGTGGGTGACCGCGGGCTGATCGTAAAAACAACCGATGGTGGTACGAGTTGGGATTTCCAATCATCCGGATCCGCGGATCACTTTAACGGTATAGAATTTACCCCAAGCGGGAATGGTTGGGTGGTCGGAGACAAAGGTGCACTTTTGCGCTCCTCCAACGGCGGGGAAGACTGGTACAAGATACCTATGGTTACAAACCGGGATTTGAATGATGTGGCATTCATAGCGGACAGTGATGCTGTGGTGGTTGGTGACTACGCAACGGTACTGCGTACAGAAGATGCAGGAAATACCTGGTTTGAATATGATTTCAGGTCCATGACTGTACAGGATTTTCTGAGTATTGATGTAACATCGCAGGCGAGCCGTATTGGTGGTGTTGCCGGTACTTATCTGGGGTATTACTGGAATTTTGGGATCCCCACAGGATGGAATCTTGCAAGCCCGGGGCATTTTAACACCATTCGTTCGATCCTCACTTTTTCACCAGGGGCAGGGCTCATGGTAGGTGATAACGGGACCATCGTAAGAATCCGGCTGATCAGGAATTCTGATTCATTTTTTGTCCGATCCCAACCAGTTGGTGATCTGTATGATGCATGCTTTATCGGGAGTACTGTTTGGGCGGTAGGTGAACAAGGAGTTGTGCTGAAAAGCCTGAACCAGGGGGACACCTGGACGCAGATTGCACAATTGCCTGTGAACTGGCTGAGAACGGTGCATTTTGTTGATGCCAACACGGGATATACCGCCGGCAGCAATGGAAAGATTTTCAAAACAACCGACGGTGGTACAACATGGGTAAACCTGAAAAGCGGCATTACGACAACCATCACCGGTATTTATTTTTCTGGTCCGAGTAACGGTTGGGCAATAGGCAGAAACGGAATGATACTGCGGACTTATAATGGTGGTGGGGGCGGCAGTCCACTTTCAGCCGGTGAGTATAATGAGCAGCTTACTCCCAATGATTTTGTGCTGGAACAGAATTATCCGAATCCATTTAACCCGGGAACATCCATCACCTTTACATTGAAACAGGCTGCACCTGTACAGGTAAGGGTATTCACGCCGCTGGGTGAATCGGTAGCTATTGTTGCTGATGGTGAATATGCTGCCGGAACACATACAATCTATTTTGATGCATCACAGCTTTCATCAGGTGTATACTTCTATAGTATGGTTTCGGGGGGGAAAACCAGCGTGAGGAAGATGGTGCTATTACGTTAATATACTCCTCCAGTGGATGGGATTCATCAATGTATCTGACTCTTCTCAATGGACAAAACCAACTGCGGGTGGGAAATCTTGTTTTGGTTCGAAAAATTCTGTTTTTCTTCGTAACTTAAGATTTTGAATCTTAGAACAGAATGAGCACCAGATGAAGCGTTTAACCCTGCTGTTAGGGATAATCCTCAGCATCAGTATGTATGCACAGGATACAATCTCCGTAGTTACCTATAACCTGCTAAACTACCCCGGAAGTGATACCACCACCCGTAACCCCTACTACAGAACAATTGCAGAATACCTTGATACTGATATCCTTGTGGTGAGTGAAATTACCTCACGGGTTGCAATGGAGAACTTCCGTGATGTGGTGATGAATGCACGTGGACCGCTTTATTCATCAGGCACCTTCATCAATGGCACTGACACTGACAACGCTGTTTTCTTCAAGACAGATAAGTTTCAGTTTATTTCGAATACAGCGGTTTTTCTTGGCTCAAGCAGCCGGGATGCAAATGAATTTAAGCTGGTACATAAGCTTTCGGGTGACACAATCCGGCTGATTGGAATCCATTTGAAGGCTTCCAACACCTCTGCTGACCGGGCGCAAAGAAACACGGAAGCAACTGCTTTACGGGGATATACCAACACACTTCCCGCAGGGACACACTTTTTCATTCTGGGTGATTTCAACTTTTATGATGCAGGCGAACCTGCTTATTCTACCTTACTCTCGACAACAAACGGCAGCGGATATGTGATTGATCCTACCCCCCTCAGTGGTACATGGAATGCTTCCGGATATGCAAAGCACCATACGCAGTCTACACGTACGACTCAGTTTGGAGGGGGTTCAAATGGCGGATTGGATGACAGATTTGATATCATTTTCCACTCACAGGCGGTTAAGGATTCCACTTCCTTTAACATAGTGCCCAATACCTATAAACCGATTGGAAACGATGGGTTACATTACAATCTGGCGGTTCACCAGCTTCCGAACAACGCTGTACCGGAGAGTGTGGCTGCTGCCTTACATTATGCCAGTGATCACCTGCCGGTGATTGGTAAATATGTATTTATGGGACCAACATCTGTGAATGAACCGGTTATTCCTACCGGATATGCGCTTGAGCAGAACTTCCCCAACCCGTTCAATCCCTCTACCTCGATCCGTTTTTCATTACCTGAGCGCTCACAGGTGCGTCTTGACGTGTACTCCGTTTTGGGAAACCTGGAAGCTGTTTTAGCAGAGGGTGGTTATGAAGCAGGAACGTACACCGTGTCATTTGATGCTTCCGGACTTTCATCCGGTGTTTACCTTTACCGGTTACAGGCGGGGGCACAGGTTCTGAGCGGAAAAATGACACTGATCAAGTAATAATTGAAACATTTGCAAACCGTAAGAAGTATAAGTAATTGAGTGAACTGAACTTACAGAAGCTCTCCGACGAGGAACTGATGAAGATTCTTCAGGATGATGGGAGCGAACGCGCCTTTGAGATACTGATGCACCGGTATAAGAATCCGTTGTTCAACTTTATCTACCGGTTTATCAACGATTATGAGATGACGGCAGATATAGTACAGGAATCCTTCATCAAGGTTTTCAGAAAGCGCGATTCATACAAAACAATTGCAAAGTTCTCAACCTGGCTGTATACGATTGCACTGAACCTGGCAAAAACTGAGCATGCGAGAAGGAAAAAGAGAAGATTCTTATCCATTGATGACTCGGGTGACCGTGAAGACGGTATTGATGTACAGGACACCAGACCGATGCCGGATGCCGTTGTGGATGGCGGAATCAAGGAGCAGTTCATTCAGGAAGCATTATTAAAAATTCCGGAAGTGTATCGTGAGGCGGTCATTTTACGGGACATCCAGGAGATGTCTTATGAAGAGATTGCCGAGATAACCGGAGTGAATGTAGGAACAGTGAAATCCCGGATTAACCGGGGCAGAGCAGGTCTAAGAGAGCTGCTGCGCCCAGTACTTGAGGCATAGCAGGAGCAGGACGAAGATGAAAGAAGAGAAGGTTATCGAGTTATTGAAGAGCATCAGCAAAGTTGATGCTCCGCCGTATTTTGAGACAAATGTAATGCGAAAGATCCGGAACAGCGCTTCGGCAACTGAAGAGCATCCTGGGTTTTTCAGCCGTTTTGCGATATTATTCTCAGGTGCCGGCCTGACTATGGCAACCCTGATATTAGTAGTTGTGTTCAACGCACAGTCATACCGGCTCCACTCACCCACCGTAACAGCGCAGGATGTATATCCATCCCAGACCGAAGATGTAGCAGCAGTGAGTGATACACCTGTACAGACTACAGAAGCAGATGCTAAATCCGGACAGACTTTGACTGTGCAGAAGGACCGTCAGGTAGTGCAGGAACGAAGGGTCAGCACACCGCCGCCACCGCCGGCATCAGCTCCGATTGAGGAGACAATCAGAGGGAGTGCAGACGACATGCAGCAGGGGTTTAGGTCCCGGACGAACTTCAGGGCATACATGCCGCTGGAGAAAGAGAAGCAAAGTGTGGACAGTTTAAAGAAAGAATTATTCGGAAAAGACACGCTCAGTTCAAAATAAGAAATGAGGTATTTGTTTTTGACCAGAATTTTTAGCAATTTTTTGTTCCGGTTTACTTTTTTTGAAGTCCAGGTGTAGTTAAAGTTACCCTTACCCTTAACTGAAGTTCTATCCGGCTGAGGACTGTTGATATTGTATCCAACCTTTCCATCAGAAGTTACTGTTTTCTTTTCATTTTTGGAGCAATTCTATGAATATCTACGTCGGCAATTTACCCCGTTCGGTAAACGAAGATGCAATCAGAGAGCATTTCGCAACCTATGGCGAAATCAGTAGTATAAAGATTATTAAAGACCAGGTCACCGGGGAACCGAGAGGATTTGCCTTCATCGATATGCCTGATGATGACGCAGCCAAGAGAGTTATTGATGAACTCAATGGAAAAGAACTTGGCGGAAGACGCCTGACGATCAATGAAGCCCGCCCGAAAACCGGTGGTGGCGACAGACCAAGACGCGACGATAGCCGGGGCAACCGTTTCTAATCTTTGACTCCGGGTGTACAGCGTATGCCCGGAGCATCTTGTCTTTCAAGCTTCTCATTCAAGACAGACAGATACCACTCACCCCCATTTTGGGGGTTCTGGGTTAGGTTTGCCCGATCCAAACATATGCTGTAGGCTGGAGTCGGAATGGGTTTGTATGATGAGTATTCAGATAATCAGGGCATGCAATTTAAAAAAGAAGTGCAGGCTTTTTTCTTTTGTATTTATTTCTTTTTTTTTATACATTTAAGGTCTTAAAATTTAGAGAATTAACCAGAACGGATTTGGCACAATGAAAAAAGGCATTCATCCCGTCTACAGACCGGTTGTGTTTAAGGATTTTTCGTGTGATTTAGCAATTTTAACCCGCTCCACGATGAAATCATCAGAAACGATTCAATGGGAAGACGGCAACACATATCCGCTGATCCGCCTCGAAATTTCCAGCGGATCGCATCCTTTCTTCACCGGTAAGCAGAAGCTTCTTGATTCTGCTGGTCGTGTAGAGAAGTTTATGAAGAAGTACTCAAAAGGTACCAAGTAATTTTCAAAAGCTGCAAGCTTCAGAAAGCCGCCTGATACAGGGCGGCTTTTTTTATGCTCATTCTTTCCGGGGCTTTCACTATTTTTCGTAGCTTATCTATCCAAAGAATCACTATGGCATTGGAACATCATTCTGTAGAAAACCTTTTCACCGGTGTACGCGGTATTGCGGTAAAAATCCTGAACCGCGTGGAACGCACCGAATCTTATATGGAGAAACTCCTTGACTATGAATTGCGTCATTCTGACCTGAACGGACAGGATAAGGCACTACTGTATGAAATCGTGCATGGCGTTATACGGTGGATGGGGAGGCTCGACTGGATTTTGAGCGGATTTTACAAGGGTCAGTTCTCCAAGGCTATCCCGATTTTAAAGAATGCATTGCGGGTTGCACTGTATCAGATACTGTTTCTTGACCGGGTACCGGAATACGCTGTAGTAAAAGAAGCGGTAGAGTTTGTTATAAAGCTTCAGGGTCAAAAACCAGCTGATATTACCAATGCCGTATTACGGAATATCATTCGTTCGAAAAACGCAATACGATATCCGGATGAGAATGAAAATCTGCTGGGATATCTGGCTGCATACTGGAGCCACCCTTCATGGCTGGTGAAACGTTGGCTGGGAAGATTCGGCAGGGAAGAAACTGAATTATTGCTGGAAGCGAACAATGACCGTCCCTATCTGACATTACGTGTCAACCAGTTAAAAACTACCATTCAGGATATGCATTGGCTCCTGAACTCGGTCAGTCTAAAGTTCGGCAACGGGATGTTTCTGCCGGAATTTATTAAACTTCAAAACCTAACCAATATTACCCACTGGCAATATTTCCATGAAGGCTATTTTACCATTCAGGATGAGAGTACCGGGCTGGCAGTTCGACTGCTTGACCCCAAAGAAGGGATGAGGGTATTGGATTTATGCGCAGCACCTGGTGGCAAATCCTCATACATTGCAGACCTGATGGGAAATAACGGGGAGATCATTGCGCTGGACAAGTTTGAAAGCAGGCTGAAGCTGGTTGCACAGAACCTGGAGCGTCTGGATGTTTCTATTGTAAAGACCGTACATTCTGACGGATTGGAATATGAAGCAGAACCATTTGACCGTGTGATTGCAGACGTACCCTGTTCGGGGCTTGGAACACTTTCAAAGAAACCAGACATTAAATGGAAAAAGGAACTGCTGGATGTACGTCAGTTAAATGAGTTACAATACCAGTTGCTGAAAAAAGGGGCGTCACTGTTGAAGCCAGGCGGAATCCTGGTTTACAGCACCTGCACGATTGAGCCGGAAGAAAACTGGCTGGTTGTGGAGAGGTTCCTGATGGATAATGATGAGTTTGAGCTGCAACATGCAGCAGAATTTTTACCGGTGGAACTCACCGATATGAACGGGTGCGTCCAGACGCTGCCCCACAAGCATAAGATGGACGGGGCATTTGCTGCGCGCATCAGGCGTAAATCGTAAACTACTGTAGTACCCGCTATGCAATACCGGCAAACATTGCTATTTTTGTATGTCCGTGATGCACTTTTTCCCGATTCATTAATAATTGGTAAGCAACTATGTTAACGCAGTTCGGTGAATACCTGAAATCCCTCCGACTGGAAAAAAATCTCACCACAGAGCAGCTCGCAGAAAAGATTCGCTGTGAACTTGCATTCATTGAGCAGTTTGAAGCAGGAAATTTCTTCTTTCGTGAAGAAGTGATCATAAAGGCGTATCTCCGCTCTGTAGCACGGGCACTGCGCATCAATGAGAAACTGATCACCAGGCAATTTGAGGAAGCCAAGGCCGGGAATGATTTTATACATATCAGTCTTGAAGAAAAGACTGAATCCGCTCAACAGCACTATGAACCTGTTTATGCCGAGGAAGAACGTACCGCTGCAAAGCAGGAACCCACTGCCAGTTCACCTAAACTTGACATCGCCACATTTGCCATTATTGCAGTATTAGTGGTAGCCCTGCTTGGGACCGGTGTATACTATCTCTTTTTTGCCGGCAGCACTTCAACCATACAGGTAGAGTCGAGTACTGCAGAAACCGAGCGATATATTGAAGAAGAGCCGGAGGAGCATAACAATGGTTTGCCTGTGGTACCCCAGGACAGCATTCTGTTAGGCATGACCGCGACAGATTCTCTTACGATATGGATCGGATTGATGGCAGACAGTGTCCGTTATGAAGTAACTCTTCGTCCGGGAGATACAAAGCATTTCACTGCAAAGAGCCGTTTCAGGGTAATCATGGGGAAAACTGTCGGTCTTGCACTCACGTTTAACAATCAGCCCCTTACACTCCCGAGAAAGCAGACTGCTTTCGGTATCCTGATCAACAGTAAGGGTGAATACGAAGAAGTTTTTCTGAAACCAAGAAATCCCGATACTTCTGATGGAAGCACGAATTAAGGAACTGCGGAAAGAGATAGCCGCTCATGATTACCGGTATTATGTACTGGCTGATCCAGTCATTTCTGATTATGAGTACGATATTCTTTTCAAGGAGTTGCAGAAACTGGAAGCAGCCCATCCAGATCTGATCACACCTGACTCCCCCACTCAACGGGTGGGAAATGACCTTACCAAAAAATTTCTTCCCTATACCCATTCAGTGCCAATGCTCAGTCTTGCAAACACCTATTCTGTTGGTGAGCTGCATGACTTTGACCGAAGAGTGCGTGAAGGGTTGCCTTCCGGTGAAATACCTTCATATATGGTTGAGTTTAAGATTGACGGTGTTTCGATCAATTTGCTATACCGAGACGGTTACCTGGTGACAGCAGCCACACGAGGCGATGGCGTAACCGGTGAAGATGTAACAGCTAACGTGAGAACTATCAGGTCGGTTCCTTTAAGCGTTTCATTACCAGACGGGTCTGCTGTACCGACGGAATTTGAAGTTCGTGGTGAAATCTTTATGGAGCGAGCCTCATTCACCAAAATGAACGAGGAGCAATCTCAAAAGGGAGAGAAACTGTTTGCGAATCCCCGCAACGCCACAGCCGGTACCATTAAGCTCCAGGACCCAAGAATTGTGGCTTCGCGTCCGCTGCAAATATATGTTTACTCTTTGCTGGCAGCGGAGCGATCAGACACTTCTCAGCAGGAGAATCTTCAGCTCCTGAAAGAGATGGGATTCAGAGTAAATCCATTGTCCCGCCTCTGTGCTTCGATAGAAGAAGTGCTCACGGTAGTCAGTGAGTTCGAGCAGAAACGTGATGAACTGCGTTACGAAATAGACGGAGCAGTAATCAAAGTGAACAGCATCCGGCAGCAGGCAATCCTCGGTTCAATCGCAAAATCCCCGAGGTGGGCTGTCGCATTTAAATTCAAAGCCAAGGAAGCGACCACACGCCTCTACGCCATCACCTGGCAGGTAGGCAGAACCGGGGCTGTAACCCCAGTGGCAGAACTTGATCCAGTATTACTGGCAGGATCAACCATCAGCAGAGCAACGCTTCATAATATTGATGAAATTGCACGGAAAGACATCAGGGTTGGTGACACAGTCATAATAGAAAAAGGGGGGGATGTCATTCCAAAGGTGAGTGGTGTTGTACTGGAAAAGAGACCTGAGGGATCTGTTGCGACCCTTCCACCAGAGCAGTGCCCTGATTGCGGGGAGCCGTTATGGAAACCCGAAGCAGAGGTTGCGTTATACTGTACGAACGGTGAATGTCCAGCCCAGATCAAAGGAAGGATTGAGCACTTTGCCTCACGGGGAGCGATGGATATTGAGGGATTGGGAGAGGCGATGGTTGACCGTTTTGTAGAGCTTGGTTTATTAAAAACGGTAGCTGACATTTATACCCTGCACGACTCCTCACACATCATTATGAACCTCGAAGGTTTTGGAAGGAAATCCGCTGAGAATCTGCTGACTGCGATAGAGAAGAGTAAGGAGCAACCGTTCAGGAAAGTATTGTTTGCACTCGGGATACGTTATGTGGGTGCAGGAGTAGCAAAAAAGCTGGCTGATCATTTCCTGAGCATTGATGCACTTGAAAAAGCAAGTGAAGAAGAAATTGCTGCAGTATATGAAATTGGTCCGAGTATCAGCAGGAGCGTAACCCGGTTTTTCAGTGATCCTCACAACCGTCACATCATAGCAGCACTGAAACAGGCGGGGTTACAGTTTAGCCAGGAAGCCGTACTGATTTCGGAGAATTTTTTCAATGGCAAGACTTTTGTGCTGACGGGAACGCTTGCTTCCATTACCCGTGAGGAAGCGGGTGCTGCGATACAGATACTGGGGGGGAAGGTCAGTTCCAGTGTCAGCAAGAAGACAGATTACGTCATTGCCGGAGCACAGGCGGGTTCGAAACTGGAAAAGGCCGAAGCTCTCGGGGTGAAGGTTATGAATGAAGAGGAGTTTCTCACCCGGCTGAAAAGTATGGAAGCATCATGAATATAAAGCTTGCCAGATTGCTGTGCCGTTTTCGGAACAGAAAACGGACGGGAAAGTTCAGGAACGGGATTCTGACAAGTGCGGAGAGGTTGCTGATAATTTTGCCCGAAGAGAGCAGACAGGCGACATTGTGTGCTGAGCAAATACAGGGGATGCTAAGAGGGAAAAAGACGGAATGGATTTGCAGAAAGGAATTCACTTCGGTACTGCTGCCATATCTGCAGGGGGGAGAAGTGATCACCTATACCGACAAGGATTTCACCTGGTATGGTGCACCAAAAGGTGAGTTGGCAACCACGCTGACAAAGATGACGCCTGATGCTATATTTGACATGAATGGCGTACTCACCCTGATTTCCTGCATAATTCCTTCTGTATTTCCGGAGACCTTATTTGCAGGTATGAGAAGTGACAGGAGTGAAGAGGGATATTTTGATTTTGTTTTTCTCTATTCTGACAGTAATGCGCCTGATTTGTACAAAAATTTTGTAAATTGCCTACAAACCTTTTGAGTGTATATGAACTTTGAAGTAAAAATCCACGAAGATGAAAATGTAGGAGTATTTAAACTCCTCGAACGATCCCTTGATGCCAACATTTCAGGTTTGGTTAAAGGAGAATTTACAATCCTCATCGCAAATGATGGGGTAAGCCGTCTGGTAATCGATCTGACGGGCGTAGAGACCTGTGACAGTTCCGGGTTGAGTGCGCTGCTGGTCGCCAACAGACTTCTTGGTGCCAAAAATGGCGAACTCCGAATAGTATGTCCTTCTGAAAAAATCCTCTCACTCATCAAAATCACTCAACTGGACAGAGTACTTTCACTCAGCAATTCTGTTGAAGAAGCGGTGAGTGAACTAAGCGAAGAGTAACTCTGTAGTGGTTAGTTTTATTGATTACCTTATCATTGCCCTGTTTCTGGCGGCAATTGCAGCGATTGGAATTCTCAGCGGTGGTAAACAAAGATCAGTGAAAGACTACTTCTTGGGTGCAGACAATGTACCCTGGTGGGCGGTATGTTTTTCAATTGTTGCCGCAGAAACAAGTACACTCACGTTTATTTCCATCCCCGGTCTAGCCTATCTTACAAATCTTGGATTTCTGCAGCTGACTGTCGGTTACCTGATCGGCAGGATCATTGCAGCATATTTCTTGCTTCCGGAATATTTTAAGGGAGATTTATCGACTGCTTACGCTTTTTTAGAAACACGCTTTGGTAAGAAGACCCGCTCATTTTCATCCATTATATTTATCTTTACCCGTGTAGCGGCAGATGGTGTCAGGTTGTTTGCAACCGCTATCCCCATTAAGCTGATGCTGGATATCAGCTACCCTGAAGCGATCATCATTATTGCGATAATCAGCTTTCTGTACACCTTCACCGGAGGCGTAAAAGGTGTTATCTGGGTAGATGCTGTGCAGATGTTTGTGTACATTGGTGGTGCAGTGGTATCGATTTTTTATGTTTTGGATTTACTGCCAGCTGACTGGTTTGAGAGTGCCTGGAACGCAGGCAAATTCACAGTGATCAATCTGGGATTTGAGAACGGTATTGCCGGGTTCTTCCAGCAACCGTATACCCTTATCGGGGGCATTGTTGGGGGTGCATTCCTCTCGATGGCATCACATGGAACCGATCAGCTTGTGGTGCAGCGGCTGCTGGCGGTGAAGTCATTAAAGAACAGTCAGCGCGCATTAATAGGTACCGGCATCGTAGTTATCGTGCAGTTTGCTGTTTTTCTGTTTCTGGGAGTTCTCTTTTACGCAATGCATCAGGGTATAGTGCCTGGATTAAAGTCAGATGAGATATTTCCACTCTTTATCCTGCAAAATCTACCTGAAGGAGTAAAAGGGTTTATTATAGCCGGATTGCTGGCTGCAGCACTCTCTACACTGGCGGGATCAATGAGTTCACTTTCTTCTTCGGCAATGATGGATTTACTGCTTCCCGCATTTGGAAACAGGTTAGATCAGGCGAAGCAGTTGAAGTATTCCCGCTATATGACTGTGTTCTGGGCGGGGATATTAGTATTATCCGCAACATTTTTTATGAATTCATCCCGTGCTGTGGTAGAGATAGCACTGAGTATTGCATCCTTCACATACGGCGGACTGCTGGGCACATTCCTGCTCGGCATCATGAATAAGAAGGCAACTCAGGAGGATGCATTAGCAGGGTTTGTTGCAGGGATTGGGATCATGATTACCGTGATAAGCCTGAAGCTTACGGCGTGGCCCTGGTTCACAATTATTGGCGTTATTGCCACCGTTGGGGTTGGTAGCTTACTTTCACTGCTCAGTGGAAAAAAGGAAGCATAGTTAGCACTGGTGTGGGGTTTATTGATATATCCCAATGGGCTGGATAAGGAACATTCTTTTTTGAAGGTATGAGGTTTTTATGGAACAATTTCAACTGATTGACCTTGTCATTATTGTGCTGTTTTTTGTAGTCATCTTTGCAATAGCAGCATATTACAGTAAAAAGGCAGGAAATGATACCGGTGAGTTTTTTCTTTCAGGAAGAAACCTGCCCTGGTACATTGCTGGTACCGCAATGGTTGCCACCACATTTGCCGCAGACACCCCCCTTGCAGTCACTGAACTGGTAGCAAAAAACGGAATAGCAGGAAACTGGCTTTGGTGGAACCTTGCCATTGGCGGCATGCTGACGGTATTCTTCTTTGCGAAGCTGTGGCGCCGTGCAGAGATCATGACTGATGTTGAGTTTGTCGAGATTCGGTACTCAGGTAAGACTGCTGCTGTTCTGAGAGGATTCAGAGCATTGTACCTCGGACTGTTTATGAATGCCATAGTGATGGGATGGGTCAACAAGGCAATGGAAAAGATCTTTTCAGTGACAGTACCGGAGGTTGATCCATTTCTCCTGGTAACGCTTGCAGCTGTAGTTATTGCAATCTATGCTTCAGCATCCGGATTACTGGGGACAGCAAGAACTGACAGTTTTCAGTTTGTGTTTGCGATGGTTGGGTGTATCATACTTGCCATTATGGTAGTGCAGTTGCCCGAGATTGGCGGACTTGCCAATCTGAAAGCTCAGTTAATGAGCAGGTATCCGCAGGTATTGGATTTTTTTCCTCAGATATCTGATGTAAGCGCGGGTCAGGCGGCAGGGGGTATATTGGCAATCAGTTCGGGTTCCTTTGTTGCCTATGTTGCACTGCAATGGTGGAGCAGCTGGTATCCAGGTGCGGACCCCGGAGGCGGAGGATACATTGCACAGAGAATGATGTCTGCAAAGAATGAGCAGCACAGTCTGTTTGCAACATTATGGTTTACTGTTGCTCATTATACGTTACGGCCATGGCCATGGATTGTTGTTGCGTTAGCAGCCCTGGTATTATTGCCAAGAGCAAATAATGTTGATGAGATCAGGGCACAGCATCCGGCTGTATATCAGTATGTTGAAAAAGCATTTCAGGACCGTTCACTGGTTAGATCGGGTGACCCAACGTATCAGAGTGCGGAGTTTAAGGAAGCTTTTGAAATCTATGAGAATACGGTAGATCCAGGTGTGATGTATCCGAAGTTGATGCTTCAGCATCTGCCCGCTGGGTTGCTTGGTTTACTGATTGCGGTATTTTTGGCTGCATATATGTCGACTATCTCGTCACAGTTAAACTGGGGTACCTCATACCTGATGAACGATTTTTATATGCGCTTCATCAAGAAAGATGCGCCGCAAAAGCATTATGTTATGATGTCCCGCATTGCAATGCTTCTGATGACAGTTTTTTCATTGCTGCTGACACGATACATTCTGAATACCGTTTCGGGGGCATGGGAATTTATCATTAATGCCAGTGCAGGGCTTGGGGCAGTACTGATTCTCCGCTGGTTCTGGTGGAGAATCAATGCCTGGTCTGAGATTGCAGCCATGCTGGCACCACTGGTAATCTATCCGATAGTACGGTATGTGTTCGGAATACAGCCGCCGGAAACCCTGTATCCTGTGGTTGGGGGAACCACTATTGTATGGCTGGCTGTTACCTTCTTAACCAAGCCGGTTCCGGAAGCAAAGCTTGTGAAGTTCTATACTCTGACCCATCCCGGCGGAATCGGCTGGGCACCAATTGCCAAAATGGCTCCGGGTGTGAAGGGAGATAAAGCATTCTGGCGCTCATTCATTAATTGGATTTTGGGCGTCGTATTGGTTTATTCGTTTCTTTTTGGTGTTGGTCAGCTTATCTTTGCAGAATATATTGAGGGTGCCCTGCTCATTTTATTGGGAATCGCAGCAGGAGTGCTGATTTTCTTTAATTATCGCGCACAGAAATAGCAAAAGCTGTGCACGCAAGAGTTAGATTTGAACAAAAAAATTACAGACAAAAACATACTGAAGCGGATAAAGCTTGTAGTATTTGATCTTGACGGAACGTTGTTGCGTGAAGATGGTGAAATTGGAACTGAAACCATAGATTTGGTAAAAAAGCTGGAAGCGCTTGGAGTGCGGTTTACCTTTGCGTCGGGAAGACTCTATTCAACCATGACGGCGTATGCAGAGGCACTCGATCTCCGGGGGCCGCTGATTTCTGTTGATGGTGCGCTGATTAAATCGTATCCTGACGGAGAGGTGCTTTCAATAAGCCCTATCAAGGTGAAGCATGTACTGCGGGCGATTACCTTTGCAGAACGTTCTCTTACCAAGATGGTGTTGTGCCATGATGATGCAATTTACTACACTGAGCATAACGATGTTGTGGCTGATATCCTTGATAAGTTTGGCGCGAAGTTTCAGATGGTGGAATCATACCACCTGAACGCAGAGAACACTCTGGAAATAGTGTTTATGAGTGAAGTGAAGGATACGCTGAAGTATATCCGGGACCGATTCACATTTCCGCATGCTACAGGTCTGGTTTCATCATTTTCCAAGTCCACCGATCACCATGGGATGTACTACCTTGAGCTTAAAAGGAAAGGACTCTCAAAAGCAATCGGTGTAAAAAAGGTGATGAAGAATCTCCGTTTGAAAGAGCAGGAGGTTGCAGTGCTGGGTGACTGGTACAATGATGTATCTCTCTTTCAGATGAAAACGGTAAAAGTTGCGATGCAGAACGCAGTGAACGAGATCAAGTTTCTGGCAGACCATATCACTGACCGGGATAACAACGACAACGGCGTGGCTGAATTCCTGGAATTAATGTTAAAGGCAAAATTATAAACGCGAAAAAAAGCAGGATACTTGTAAGCCTGAGGATCAAAATACTTCTGCTTCTTATGACAGCGGTTGGGTTTGTTCTGATGTTTCCTTCGGGAGAGGCAATTGAGTCTGAAGTGCAGGTGGGCACCATTTGGCTTCAGGAGGACCTCATTGCGCCTTACAGTTTCGAGCTTTTGAAGGATGAAGAAGAGTACTTGCTTGAAGTCAAGGCAAGGACAAATTCTGTTATACCGATCTTCCGGGAGAAAAGTCAGGTTCCCAAACTCTCTTCAGACAGTGCCGCGCGCTACCTGGAATACCTTACAGGTGTACTGGAAGCTGATATTGAGGGAAGGGAGAAGTACAACTCAAAGAAGGTCATACTCTCACGAGAGTCCTATAATATCCTCCGCGAATACCTGAAGAACAACAACGAATCATTGAGAAACCCACGGGGGAAACTCCGCAGCTTTTTTGATTTCGGAATAGCAACGATCAAAGTGGTGGCTCAGGAAGGGATACTAAGCCTTGATTATGCAAATATCAGCAGAGACAGTATTGCAATACGCCGTGGCAACATTGACCAGTTTTTCCTGAAGCGCAGATTTTTAGATACTGAAACGGCTGGCACCATAATCAGAAAGCGGCTTGCAGGCGCAATAGAAAACAAGGATTTGCTGAGTGCAGTCACAGAGTACATCGTTAAGTTTGTAGCCCCTACTATTGTATTTGATCCAGAGCTCACAGAAGCAGAGCGGATACGTGCTGCTGAATCTGTGATGCGTGCTTCAGGACTCATTGCCAAGGATGAGCGAATTGTGGCAAAGCATCAAAGAATTTCTCCTGAGATCAAACAGAAGATTGACTCTTACCGGGCCTCAAAAGGTGAGCGCAGTACACAATTTGAAGCATTCCTTCAGTTTTTAGGGAAGACGCTTCATGTATTGATACTCCTGATGCTGCTGGCGATTTATCTTTATACCTTTAGAAAGAAGCTGTATGACGATAATTCAAAGCTCCTGATATTCTCTATCGTTTTTTTGGTAATCGGATACAACACATTGCTTCTGAGTGAATTGGACTCGACTTTCCCGTTGTATCTTCTTGTGTTCATACCCACCGCATCCATGTTGTTTACCATATTGTTTGATTCCCGTGTTGGGTTTATGACCACAATGATACTGGCGCTGCTCTGTGGTGGACTACGGGCAAATGATTACACTTTTGTAACCATGAACATCGTTGCCGGCACGCTTGCTGTTTATTCGGTAAAGGATATCAGATACCGGGCACAGATTTTCCGGTCACTGCTGTATGTAATGCTGGGATATTTTGTTGCGATCATCAGTTTTTCATTTGAAAGCTTTTCCTCTTTTGAAAGCATCTGGAAGCAGATGGTAGTAGCATCATTCAATGCGTTGATCAGCCCAATTTTGACTTTTGGACTCCTGGTTTTCTTTGAGCGCTTCTTCAAAATCACCACTGATCTGACCTATCTTGAGCTTTCGAGCCTTGATTCCGTTCCGCTGAAAGAGATAGCAAAAAAGGCTCCCGGTACATTCCACCATTCCATCACTATGGGGCAGATGGCAGAAGCCGCTGCTGCTGAAATTGATGCCAATCCCCTGCTTGCCTACGTGGGTGCCTGCTACCATGATATCGGAAAAACATTATTACCGCAGTATTTTGTTGAGAATCAACTGAATATCCAGAATATCCACGAAAACCTCACGCCTGCTGAAAGTGTAAAAATGATACTTGAGCACGTTGAGAAGGGGATGGAAAAAGCGCGCAATTATGGATTACCTGAAGAGATTATTGAATTTATCCCCACCCATCACGGCACATCATTGATGTCATTCTTCTATGACAAAGCTAAAAAGATGTATGGTGAAGATCAGGTAAACGAAAAGGACTTCCGTTATCCGGGTCCAAAGCCCAGAACCCGTGAAACAGGGATTGTAATGCTTGCCGACTCCTGCGAGTCAGCTGTCCGGTCTTTAGTGGAGCGTGACCGGGAGAAAATCGAGATACTGATCACCAACCTCATCAAGCAAAAGATTGAGGACAGGCAGCTGGACGAAACACCACTTACATTTGCGGATATTGATAAGATCAAGAACGCATTCGTGAACGTCATGGTTGGTCAGAGCCACCGTCGTCTCCGTTATCCAAACCAGGAAGCACTGGAAAAAGAGGTTGCGGATGAAAGATCATCTGTTTGACCCTTTCCTGCGCGATTACCTTGGCGCACTTAAAATTGAGAAAAATGTTTCAGCGAACACAATTGAAGCATACCGACACGATCTCGGGCAATTGTTTACCGTTCTCGAATCTCTTGAGATAACTGATTTATCAGAGGTGACCAGCAGTCATCTGATCAGATTCTTTACTGTGCTGGATGAGTTGCATCTGGCTCATACATCAACCGCACGATACTTTTCTTCGCTCAATGGATTTTTCAAGTACCTGTTTTTGGAAGAATATATTCCTGCAAATCCCATGGAGAAACTGACAGCACCGAAGATTAAGAGGAAGCTGCCTGAGGTGCTTACGGTGCAGGATATAGATGCGATGCTGGAGCAGCCCGACATCAACACTCCCGCAGGAATACGGGACAGAGCTATTATTGAAGTTTTGTATGCGTGTGGTCTGAGGGTTTCTGAGCTAACCGGTTTATCACTATCAAATCTTTTTTTATCAGAAGAGGCGATACGGGTATTTGGCAAAGGGTCAAAAGAGCGTTTCATACCAATTGGCAGCAGTGCAATTTCATGGTTGCAGCAGTATCTGAAGGAAGTGCGTCCCCTGCTTGCAAAGTCCGCAAAGAGCGCAAACATCGTATTTCTGAATCGTCGCGGAACGCCGTTTTCCCGGATGGGAATCTGGAAGATACTAAAAGGGTATGCTGACAAGGCAGAGATCAGCAAGCCTGTTTACCCACACATTTTCCGTCATTCATTTGCCACACACTTACTGGAAGGGGGGGCTGATCTTCGTGCTGTGCAGGAGATGCTTGGACACACGGATATTGCAGTCACCCAAATTTACACTCATATTGACAAAGACTATGTAAAGGCTGAACATCAGCGCTATCACCCAAGAGGATAAGATGCCCGATATCAAAATAAATGAAGAACTGTTTTACCTGTTACTGGTGATCCCGATATTCCTGATATCCATTACGATCCATGAGTTCGCGCACGCTGCAGTTGCCAATCGGCTTGGGGACCCTACAGCAAAGAATCAGGGAAGGCTGACACTCAATCCACTCAAGCATATTGAACTGATTGGTTCAGTGTTGCTACCTTTGATGGGGCTACTTGGTGGAGGATTTTTAATCGGATGGGCAAAGCCTGTTCCGGTAAATCCCAGGTTCTTTCGTAATCCACTGAAGGATAGTGCATCGGTCTCATTTGCCGGTCCGTTATCAAACCTTCTGTTCGCAATTTTATTCGCAGCGATAATTGGAGTACTTGCAGCAGTATTACCAGAAGTCCTTTCTCACCAATTTGCGTACCGGACACTTCTGATGGGGCTATACCTGAACACTATTCTCTTCTTTTTTAATATGCTACCCATACCACCGCTTGATGGATCACATATCCTGTACAGTATCTTTCCGAATGAAGGACTTGCAAAGTTGATGAATACACCGTATCTGAGTCTGGGATTTCTCTTTCTGCTTTTTGTAACTCCACTGGGAGGGTACTTTTCACTTTTCACCCGTGATGCAGCGATGTTGCTGCTCGGATTGTTCACATGAAGTACGGAATTCTTTTTCTCTTACTCTTTATTCTTTCAGGTTGTGGAAGAGATGAGACAGATATCCCGCAACAGACGGCTACTGACAGTGATGCACTATTACCTGCAAATCCCGAATTCTTTTACTGTATAGCCACAACTGAAGGATTTGATGCCATTTACCGCGTACATATTGAGAAGAACAGCGCTGTTATGTTGTGGCGTAAGGTTGGTGAGCATGCGGTAAAACTTGTCCAAACACCGGGAATCCCATCATTCTGGTTCCTGTCAGCATTTCATTATGGAAAATCTGGTATGTTTCCTTTTATTCAGGATGTGAAGCTATACAGGAAGAATACATCTAATACCTCCCCACAACTGCTGGCTTCATTCGGAGACGGACTTCAACTATCAGCAGCTGAGAATATTGACAAGCAGCTGAAGATTTTAATCAATACACTTGACGCCCGAACTACCATGTATATTGATCAGCACGCATTCTTGTTTGACACAGCAGGGAACCGCCTGCAGATGACGAAGCGTTCCTACGATCTGAAAACAGACGGTTATCCCAGCATCATGATTCCGCAAAGTGATTATGCCCAACTTCCTTTCAAATTATCAATAAGGAATGAGAATGTTTTAGAGATACAAAAGGATAGCAGCACGTTATTATCATTACCTGGAGTTGCCTTCGTTGATGATGCAAAAGAAAATCAGGCGGGAACGCATGCAGTCATCATCACCAGAGGATCAAAAGCTGACATCAGCCGGTCACTTTATTTACTTGATATTGCAAAGATGAAGGTGATATTCAGGGATGAGGGAGCTGGAGTGAAAAATTTTTTGCTGCTGAATGATTTCCTTATTTTTGATAACGGTTTTGGGCTGAAATCAAGAACACATATTTGTTCACTTACAGACCTTACCATGAAAACTGTACCTCTGACCGGTGGGTGCGGTATCGAATATATCCCTGTACAACCAGAATGACTGACATTTGAAAACATACTTTAGAATCCTGCGTTACGCAAAGTTTTACTGGAAGTTCCTGACTCTCTCGGTATTCTTTACTATCCTGTATGCACTGTTGAATGGGGCATCTGTTTATCTGATGATTCCACTTTTAGATACTTTGTTTCTTGGGGATAGCGCTAACACAGCAAATGCTGCGGCTGCCAGCAATGAAATTACCGGTTGGTTCAATACTCTGAAGTATACCATTGACCAGGCGTTCAGGTCATTTGTATTTGCCGGCACAAAGATAGAGAGCCTGATCAGGATATGTCTGCTGATTTTAGGTACATTTATCTTAAAAAATGTCGCCGGCTATATGCAGGCATATTTTCTCATTTTTGTAGAACAGGGATTGATCCGTGACCTGCGGAATCAGGTGTACACACATCTCAACAAACTACCCATGAGCTTTTTCAAGAAGGAGCGCGTGGGGAATCTGATTTCCCGCATCATCAATGACATAGCTTTTTTGCAGACGAGTATCTCGGCAACATTTCTCAATGCCATCAGAGAGCCATTAACTATTGCAGTCTTTCTCGGTATCGCCTTCAGTATTTCCTGGGAGCTTACTCTCCTCGCCTTTCTCATTCTGCCCATGACGGGTATTATTATTATCAGTGTCGGACGTTTTCTCAGAAAACAGACATCACAGGTACAGGCGAAACTTGCGGACCTAACAAGTCTGATACAGGAGACTACGCTTGGGGTAAAGATTGTAAAGGCTTTCGGGATGGAGGCGTATGAGAACAAAAAGTTTTACAAAGAGACCTCCTCCTTCTTCAGGTTAAACCTCAGAATTACGAGATTAAAAAATCTTTCCTCCCCCACAACGGAGATACTCTCGGTATTGGTTGGGGTCATTATTATGTATATGGGGGGAAACATGGTTCTCTCCACCGGAGAAATTCGCGCGAGTGAGTTTGTAGGTTTTATCCTGGCAATTTTTCAGATGATGACACCGATAAAAGAGCTTGGTGGCATCAATAACCGGATTCAGGAATCATCAGCGGCGGCGGACAGAGTATTTGAAATTCTTGATACTGAGCCTGATATTAAAGACCCTGCACAACCAGCAGAGCTGAAGGAGTTCAGCCATGATATTAGTTTTGACCATGTGACCTTTCAGTACGACGACGGGAATGAGAAGGTACTGGACGATGTTTCCTTTACGGTGAAGAAAGGAGAAATCGTTGCGCTGGTTGGACCTTCAGGAAGCGGAAAATCAACGCTTGTTGATCTGATTCCGAGGTTCTTTGATCCGACTGGCGGCGCAGTACTGATTGATGGACAGGATATCAGAAGCTTCAGGCTTTCGGACATCAGAAGCAGGATTGGGATTGTCACTCAGGAGACAATACTTTTCAATGAGAGTATCAGAAATAATATTGCATACGGACTTGTTGATTGTCCGATGGATAAAATTGTCGAGGTTGCAAAGATAGCCAACGCACATCACTTCATCGCCGAGTTACCCGAGGGATACGATACGAATATCGGGGAGCGCGGGGTAAAGCTATCGGGCGGACAAAGACAAAGATTATCGATTGCCCGGGCACTCCTGAAGGATCCTGAAATTATGATCTTCGATGAGGCAACTTCATCACTGGATAATGAGTCAGAGTTACTGGTGCAGGAGGCAATTGACCGGCTGATGCACAATCGTACAGTAGTTGTGATAGCACACCGGTTAAGTACCATCAGGAATGCATCGAAGATCGTTGTACTCGAGAGAGGGAAAATTGTTCAGGAAGGGACACATCCTGACCTGTTGCAGGTTGAAACAGGACTTTACAAGAAACTATACGAGATGCAGTTCAGAGATAAGGGAGAGAACGGATCTGATCAATGATGATGACCCCGGCCCTGTCCGGTTGCCATTTTCCATACCGTCAGGATAATGATCTGTATATCTAGCAGGAATGACCAGTTCTCCATATACCAAATATCATGGCGTATTCGGTTAGAGATCCACTGACGGTTTTCACTTTCATCTTTTGCATCACCACGATACCCATTTACCTGCGCCCAGCCAGTGATTCCAGGCTTGACCCGATGCCGTAGTTTGATATAATCAAAGAACTCGGCATACGTTTCGTTGAATTTCACAGCGTGAGGTCTGGGCCCAACAATTGACATATCCCCCTTCAATACATTGATGATCTGCGGCAGTTCATCAAGGTTTGTTTTCCGCAAGATTCTTCCAATCGCAGTCACCCTGTCATCGTCTTTCACAACTGCCTGATATGTTTTGTCAAAATTACCAGGTTTCATGGTACGAAACTTATAGCATTTAAAAATTCTATCGTACTGCCCCACCCGATCCTGAATGAACATTGCCTTACCCGGGGAAGTAACCCTGATAATCAGGATGATGATTGGAAAGAGCCAGCTGCCAACAGTGATGAGAACAAAGGCTGCAAAGATAATATCGAATGCCCGTTTCAAAAATGCCCAGTGAATTTCCTCCAGGGGTTCCTTCCGCATGGTAATGATGGGGAAACTACCGATCATACCAACCTGGAAGCGCTTTGAAAGGAATTTAAAGTAGTCCGGAATGATATGAACCTTGACTGCAGTTTTGTTGCACACATCCATGATGTGGTCGATGACAGACTGATTGTATCCTTCAACGGCGATGACCGCTTCTTCAATACCATTCTGATTGATAATTGCTTCGAGGTCTTCGACTTTCCCAAGATGGTCACCAAGAATATCAGGTTCTTTATCATCAACCGTTACGAAACCAGCAACGGAAAAATCAAACTCAGGAGTTTTCCGAATCATTTCAGCAAACTCACCGGCAATCTCACCTGAACCAATAACGAGTAGCTTTCTTCCCTGGCGATCGGAGCGGCTGCGGTTCTTGACGATTTGTTTCAGTACCAGCATTCTTACTGAGACTGCAACAAAGATTCCGCCAGCGTAGAAAATAATAAAGTTACGGGTAAAGAGGTCTTCCTTGACCAGGAAGATAAAGATTACTGCCACAGCAGACTGCCAGAGGATATTCTGACCGAGACGGATAATCAGGGAAGAGAGAAGGCTGCGGTTAAAGTCTTCGTAGAAGCCGCTTACCGTTGAGGTGTAGTACCATACAAGAATCAGTACAGGCAGCAGAATAAACATATACTGGCGTTCCAGCAGAATGCCCAGTGATTGTGCCGTGATTGCCGCTACAAAGAAAAAGAGATTGATAATCAGGAGGTCAAGCAGCAGCTTAACAATATAGAAGGATTTTTGCCTGGCAAACATCAGATGATTCGTGCTTCAGATTGGGAGTGGTTTTTTTTGCGGTTAAAGAAGTCTTCGGCTTTTTCGTCGATATACTTTTTGATTTTCTGTTCAAAGGAAGTGCGGGAGAATAATTCGGCATGACGCCGGATAACCTCAGGATCAAACGAACCCTGTTTCGCTTCGAAACGCTTTACGGCGTCAATCATAGATACTTCAGTCTGCTCACTGAAATGCACGCCCGTAACACCATCGATCACACTTTCAGCAGACCCACCATGGTCAAGGGCAATCACCGGAGTACCGCATGCCATAGCTTCAACATTCACGATCCCAAAATCTTCCAGTGCAGCAAAAACGAATGCCTTAGCACCCTGCATATATTTCAGAAGCTGATCCTGCGGGATATAGCCAAGGATTTCAACATTCTTTCCTGCGATTGCTTTGATCTTATCCAGATCGGGTCCTGAACCGGCAACCACCAGTTTCTTATCTGGCATAGCATTGAAGGCGGAAACAATCAGATCGATACGTTTATATGGTACGAGGCGGGAGACTGCGAAGTAATACTCTTCCTTCTGTGATTGCACGCTGAACTTGTCTACCTCAACAGGCGGGTAGAGCACATCAGATTCACGTCCATAAGTCTTCTTAATTCTTCTTGCGGTATAGAGTGAGTTACAAAGGAAGTAATCAACTCTTGCGGTGGATATTACATCCCAGGTTCTCAGGTTATGGAGGGCGCGCTTGATAACATAACCGCGGATACCGCGTTCAAAATTATCCTGATACATATACTGATGGTACAAATCCCAGGCGTACCGCATCGGACTATGACAGTAACAGATATGCAGCTGACTCTCGCGGGTCAATACGCCCTTTGCGACAGAGTGGGAATTTGAGAGCACAATATCGTAGGGAGTCAGATTCAGCTGTTCAATTGCAAAGGGATAAAACGGCAGGTAATATCTGAAACGGGTTTTCGAGAACGGGAGACGCTGGATAAAACTGGTAACAGGTTTTTTTCCTTTCAGAATTTGCTGACGGAGAGCGTCATCAAAGTTATCCACGAGTGAGAACACATCGAAATCATCCCATACCGTCAGAAAAGACTCTACAACCTTTTCAGATCCGCCAAAGGTATCAAACCATTCGTGTACAAGAGCTCGTTTCAAAAAGGAAATCCTAATTTTTTTGTTTCAGAATACTAAGATACAGCTTTTCGTTTTTTAATACAGTCCGGGAGAGTAAAAATTCCTCTTCGATCCGCTTTTTCGCTGCTTTTGAACACTTTTCCCATTCAGACTGATTATTTTTTAGATGCAACAGCGCATCGACCGCCTCAGCGGGATTATGAACATCGAATAAAATGCCATTTCCCTCAACGGTATCAATATTTCCCGGAACCCTGCTTACCACTACCGGCAGACCTGAACTCATCGCCTCAAGAACAGCGAGGGGCAATCCTTCCCTCAATGATGTTGAAAGGTAGCATAGCATCGCAGGAAAGTGCTGAGAGGGATTTGATACAAATCCTGCAAACTCCACCATACCGAAGGGGAGCACTGCTTCCTCAATCTGCTTCCGTTCGGGACCGTCACCCAGCACGGTAAAAAAGATATTCTGCTCACCGCGTTTGTGTAATTCCTTCACAATATCGGTGAGCATGCCGGTATTCTTGGCAGGATCGAATCGGGTTACGGTAACCACACGGAACGGTTCATTACAAAAAGATGCGTTATTGGAGTTGAGGTCAACTCCATTCAGAATAACCGTTACCTTACTATCCTTGCAAATGTGGAGGTCTAGAACGGTTTTCTGTTCGCTTTTTGAAACAGAGATACATACCGTCGTCAGGTATGCCAGCACCTTTTCCATGGCGGCATAGATTTTTGTTTTCAGCGGGGAAAGACCTGCTATATGTATCCCATGGAAGGTGTGGACGCATGGTTTTCCAGTCAATAATGTCAAGATCCTTCCATAGACACCAGCACCTTTACCGTGTGAGTGGATGAGATCAATATTGTGACGTTTTACAAATCTTCTGAGCCGGAACAAGTCAGAGAGCGTGAATTTCCGATGAGGGATGGTGATAGTGCGATCAGGTTCGGTAATGGCTGCATATTTTGCAAAGTATGGTTCATCCATGGGTGCAGCCACGAAAGGGTGAACTGCGGGTGAAAAACCTTCAAGAAGCCGGTAGACATATTCAGGACCGCCACCATAGTCAGCGCGCGCAGTAATCAGCAGCACCCTGACCGGAGTTGATTCATTTGCAGTGTTGTTTGGTTCCAGATTCATGTAACCGGATACGACTTTCATTGAAGTATAAATTCAGCATAAGTATATAACAAAAAGTTTTCAGAAAATCCAAAGAATTTGGTTTATTGGGGGGTGAGGTGCGGGTTACGAGTTACAGGTTACATGTAGTATCACTCAACGACTTTCTCTAAAATCTCTTTCAGTTACCTTTATATAACGCAAGAAGATGTACTGATAAGAGTGAGACTCACTACTTAAAAACCGACACAAAGCCGTATCTTTACGGTATTCTTTTTCATAATTCAGCCGGACAGATGCCCCATTTATCGCTTTCAGATACCGTACAAGAACTCCGTAACAGAGATGAACTTATTTTTGAACTGATCAAAGAGAGAACCGTCATGCACTTTGGGTGTATTGACGATGATGCAGAAACCATTGAACGGAAAACGGTTGCCGGGGTGTGGCTGCATACCAATGTAACGCGTCACAGCAGGAAGACTACCGGAATCGACCTGAATAAGGCGATGATACCGGAACTGGCTGCTATGGGGGTTACCAATATCTGCTATGGAGATATCCAGGATCCAGCAACCTTTACCTGCCCCGCCGACGCATTTCAGGAGACCGACACCCTGCTGATTCCTGATGTGATTGAGCACCTCAATAATCCAGGGCAGATGCTGCAGGGGATACGGGACGCATTCAACAAGGATGTACGGATCATTATCACCACACCGAATCCCTATATGATTATGAACTTTTATGATACGCTGCGCAGACGCGAGGGATACAGCAAGTGGCACACCTGTTATTTTTCCATCGCCAATATGAAGATACTGCTGGGCAGATATGGTATCACTATCCGGGAAATTTACCCGTATCTCAGGGCGTCCAATAGTAAGAGCAGAGCCAAAGCAGCGGTTTCAGGTATGCTGAAGCGCAGTGCGTGCAGTATCAGTAAAGGGTTTGCAGACGGTTTTCTGTATGTCTGTGAAATTGAATAATACTCACCCCCTAAACCGCTTCATCAGCATGACTGCAAAAGAACGGTTTAATGAGAGGGCAATCATCAGCGACACGGCAGTGTACGCATACAGCAGCCATCCATCGGCGAAGTAGTAGAGTCCGCTCCACACACCACAAAGCAAAAACGAGAAGAAGAGCTGCCTTGCAGGCAGCATTGACGCAGGAATAAAATCCTCAGAGTTCCTGATCCGAAGAACCCACATGATGAAGAATGAGAGTGTTGTAGATGCTGCCGCTGCCCAAGCCCCCCACAACGGAATAAGGATGATATTGAACAACAGGTTCACACCAGCACCGGTCATCGATGTGTACAATGCACCCATTGTTTCCTTCTTCAATTGATACTTCAACCCGAAGAAGGCTGAGAACGCTGAAAACATGGCACCTGCAAAGAGAAATGGCAGGTAATGCTGTGCCGAGTCAAATCCCGGTGCGATGGTTTGCTGAATCAGGATTTTTGAAACCGGAAGCAGGAGAATAAAGGCACCAACCTGCAAACCGGAAAAGACCCTGAACACCTCAGCGTACCGCTTCATCCGTTCAGCACTGTTCTCCTGCAGGATAGCATGTTCCTGCCAGGCGAGATAAAAGATGCTGTTCACAAAGAGGAGTATGGATGGAAATTTATTCGCCACGCTGTAGATACCAACCAGTGAGCTACCCTGAAAATATCCAAGTAGAAGCCGGTCAGAGAGCGTCATTACCCACCAGAACACTGCATCAAACAGCAGCGGGAAGGAGTAGGCAAACATTTCCCTTACCAGTTTTGGACTGAATGCAGAGGGTGAAATATAACTGAAGAACCGCAGACGGAAAAGAAGGTAGACGATAGCTGCAGCATTACCAATACTAAAGGAGAGGAGCAGGGCTTCGGTACGCAAGGGTGTGAGTGACAGCAACAGATACGCTGCACCTGCAACCCCAACCGCTGACAGGATACCAGCAACGGAAAAATCGAACTGTTTGTGCAATCCCCTTGCTGCACGGAGGAAATAGAATGACAGGAAATAGGAATCGAAGAAGAGAATTGCATAATAGCGGTAAGGCAGCTTCAGGTACTCTGCAATGCCAACGAAGAGAAGGTTAAAAAGGAAGAAGAGGGGAAGCATTGCAAAGAATGAAGAAGAGAGGACAGATTTTTTTTCAGAGGGGGATTCAGTGGTTATCAGGAACCTGATCACTCCCTCATAGATCTGAAAGCTGATCACCGGAAGCAGCGCCATAGTGGCAGCATTGACGACCTCAAAATAACCATACTCATCCTGAGTCAGGGTATAGGTGAACATGGGCAGCAACAGCAAGCCAATGAATTTTGAGCCCGCATTCCCGAGGAGGTAGATGAAGAACCCTTTAACCAGCCCCGCTTTACTCACCATCACCCCCGGAACTATACCTGCTGAGCAGCTCGCCGGCGGTTTCAGGTGAAATGGCTGTGGTACCCCAGAATGGGCAATCGATCAGAAAGCCGTGAATATATGCAGCCAGTTCCTTCTCACCATAGGCTTTCCAGAATGCACTTCCCAAGACTTCTACATCCTTTGCGAGGATTTTTGCCTGGAGACCCGCAGTGGAGTTCACG
>JAEXTR010000324.1 GCA_023406915.1 Bacteroidota bacterium | reverse complement strand
GGATTTGGTTGAAGCGGGGGTAAAAGTCGTTTATGTGATCGGTAATCACGATTTTTTACACAGGGATTTGTACCGGAATGTTATTGGTGTCGAACTTGTTGATGTTTCGCTAAAGAGAGAATATTTTGGTAAACGGTTTTATATTGCACACGGAGATGATTACGTCCAGAACGATACAGGTTACAGGATACTGAAAAAGATACTTAGAAACCGGTTTATGCAAGGACTTTTCAGTCTTGTACACCCCGATCTTGGAATTTATATTGCCGGTGGAACAAGTAAAAAAAGCCGCGCTTATACCAACGATAAGGAATATGGTGAGAAGGACGGTTTGCTGGCATCAGCTACAGGTATTATCAATCTAGGATACGATTTTGTAGTATTTGGGCACTTGCACCAAAGACAGTACGTCAAAATGGGTAACGGGTATTATGTAAATCTTGGCTCCTGGCTCGAGCAGCCTTGCTATGGTGTTTTTAACGGTCATTCCTTCGAAATAATCGACTGGAAAGGTAAATAGATTTTGAAGCAGTCAAATAATAACGGTCAAAAAGTTCCACTTTATAAGAGGATTTTAAAGTGGGCGCTGATCGCGTTTGGTATCTTTCTGATTTTACTGATACCATTTTTAATTCATGTGTTCAGTGGATTGCCGTCACTGGAGGAATTGGAAAACCCAAGATCAAATCTTGCAACGATCGTCTACGATGTAAATGAAGAGAGGATTGGGACATTCTTTATTGAAAACCGTGTGGAGGTTAGTTCACGGGTTCTGCCACAGCACCTGAAAGATGCGCTTCTTGCAACTGAAGACCGGCAATTCTATGATCATTGGGGGGTTGACCTGGAGCGGTTCGGAAAGGCAATTATAAAGAATATCTTTACTTTCAGCAGGGAAGGGGCAAGTACTTTAACCCAGCAGTTGGCAAAGAATCTTTTCCAGTTGAAAGAAAAAAACGAAACCAGCTTCGAAACGATCGTAAGAAAAGTAAGGGAGTGGATCACTTCTGTTCAGATTGAACGGACTTATACAAAAGAAGAGATTCTTGAGATGTACCTTAACATCTCATACTTTGGCAAAAGTGCTTACGGAATTGAAAGTGCTGCCCAGATATTTTTTGCAAAACCACCCTCGGAGTTAACACTGCTGGAATCAGCAATGCTGATTGGAATCCTGAAATCATCTGTTGTTTATGATCCGATCAGAAACTATGATAATGCACTGCGGAGAAGAAATCAGGTTCTTCTGAATATGGTTGATGCCGGTTATCTCACCGATGAAGAGTTTGACAATCTTAAGCAAACGCCTATCGTTACAAGCGTTGGTATTGACCGAAGAATCAAATCTGAAGCTCCCTATTTTCTTGAGCATATCCGGCAGACTATTGGTGCAGATATGGAGAAGATGGGGTATGATATCTACCGCGATGGGTTGAGAATCTATACTACCCTTGATTTAGGTATGCAGAGAATCGCAAATACAGTAGTATCTGAACACCTTCAGGAAGTTCAAAAAGCGTTTAATGGCTTTTTTAGCTGGAATGGGAAGCAGGATATTCAGCGTGATGTAATTGAGAAGGCTATCAAGCAAGATCTCGAATACAAAACTGCAGTAACAAAGTCTGAGAAAGAAGCTGTCAGGAATCGCTTACTGAGAAGCAAGACTTTTATAGATTCTGTAAAAAATGCCACAACATATGTTCAGGGTGCATTTGTTGCCGTTGACCCACGAAATGGTCAGATCAGAGTGATGGTTGGTGGTCGGGATCAGTCTGTGATGTACGGACTTAATCATGTCACTCAGGTCAGGCGACAACCCGGGTCCTCATTCAAACCGCTTGTATATGCAGCCGCTATGGAGGCAGGTTTGTATCCAGCCTTTTCAGTGCTGAATGAAAAATTTAATAAAAACGGATGGTCACCTGATAACAGTGGTGGTGGAACAGGTGGCTATATGTCACTCAGAAAAGGACTTACAAACTCAGTCAATATTGTTGCAGGCAGACTAGTGGTTGATGATCATGTATCACTTGATAAAGTTGTTTCCCTTGCAAAAGATATGGGAATAAACTCTCCCCTGCAAAAGTATTATTCCATAGCATTGGGAGTTTTTGAGGTGACACCGCTGGAGATGGCAACAGCCTATGGCACGCTTGCGAATAAAGGGGTGTATAATAGTCCGATTGCTGTGTTGAGAGTGGAAGACAAGAATGGCATAGTTATTAAGGAATACGTGAATGAGCGTAGAGCCGCACTGAGCGAATCGTCTGCATTTATGGTTGCAGATATGATGCGGGATGTTATAAAGTATGGAACAGGTGCAGGAATCGGCAGATGGTTCAATTGGGATGCAGCCGGTAAGACCGGCACAACCCAGAATTATGCTGACGCCTGGTTCTGCGGCTTTATACCTCAGCTTGCAGCCGCAACCTGGGTTGGATTTGATGATCATCGGATTAAGTTCGGAGCTGCCTATGGTCAGGGAGCCCGTGCTGCACTGCCAATCTGGGGCAGGTTTTTTGGTGAAGTTTCAAAACAGGCACGTAAGTTTAAGCTTTCACCACTCGTTTATGATGCACCTGAAAGTGTTGAGAAGGCAGAATTCTGCTCTGAATCAATTAGCAGAGGGGAAGCCGGGTTAGCAGTCGGTGGCTGTTCAAGTGTTTTAACAGATTATATTTCAAAGGATAAGAAACCTTCGCCGTGTCCGATTCATACAGGAGGAGTACGTAATAACAACGCTGATGAGAGTGACATAGAATGGTAAAAAAAGGAATAAATCTTAAAAAAACTGTTGTCAATAAATCAGAAAAATGTTAATTTTCAAAGCTACATAAAAAAAAGCCCGGATGGCGGAATTGGTAGACGCGCTAGATTCAGGGTCTAGTGATGGTTTACATCGTGCAGGTTCGAGTCCTGTTCCGGGCACTTGAAAGCTCACCTTTGGTGGGCTTTTTTTGTTTTAATCCTCAAAGCTTTTGAATCTTTTTCTTTTTAATTCCGTTTTCAATAAAAAAAGACAAGGTAATTTTTATGAAGAAGATACTGCTTCTGCTTACAATCTTTCTCTCTGGGATAGCTACTCCCCAGGAAATCGTTTTCCCACGGCTTAGTCCTTCTGCACAGGTCTCACAAACGATAGGCATCGCCATTGTTAGTGTTCAATATTCAAGACCAGCTGTAAAAGGAAGAACGGTATGGGGGGACCTTGTACCGAATGGACAGATGTGGCGAACTGGCGCTAATGAAAATACAACCATTACATTTTCTGAACCAGTAAAGATTGAGGGAGAAGAACTCCCGGCAGGTACTTACGGTTTCCACACAATTCCCTCACAGGATTCATGGGAGATTATTCTTTCAAAAGACACAAAACTGTGGGGGAGTATGGGTTATAAGAAAGAAAATGATGCTCTTCGTTTTACAGTAAAGCCTCAGAAAAATACATTTGCTGAACGGCTAACTTTTGAATTTACAGATGTCACAGATACGTCGTCTGTTTTGATGCTTTTTTGGGAAGAGGTTGCTGTAAAATTCAATCTCGTATTCGACACGCCTGTACTGGTTATGAAAAAAGTCAACAACAAAGTTGATTTCAGAACACCTCTGCAAGCTGCAAGCTATATTTATCAAAACAAACTTGATCCTGAACTTGGTATTCATTATGCGGATATTTCAATAGCTGTTGAAGAGAATTACATGAACACCCTCACGAAGGGAAGACTCCTTGAGATGGCAGGAAAAACAGATGAGGCTGTCACTTTGGTTACCCGGGCTATCGAATTAGGACGTGCAATGAAGACACCGCCAAGGGATATGGCTGAAACAGAAGTTTATCTGGAAAAGCTAAAAAGTAAAAAATAAACCTTTCGTTTTTGAAGGGGAAATGTGACCGGAAATAGTGTTTTGTTAAAATCTTTTCCCTACATTTCCTCCTGCATAATAATCATTTCCTGTAAGGTTGTAAAATGAAGAAAACAATACTTATAATATGCTTGCTTTTTTCTACTGTCATTCATGCCCAGTTTTTTGATGGTTTTCCCAAGGAGGATACCGGAAATCTGATGCGTGGTTTTGGTATGACGTGGATTGATGGTGAACCTCATTACACCGTCAGGCTTACTCCAGATGTATCGTTTGGAAATTTTGGGCTTGGTTTGGACCTGAATCTGGATTTTGATGCAAACGGTAAACTCAGATCAGAAAACTTTAAAGATGCAGCAGATTACCTCAGTCTTATCAGATATTTTCGATATGGTAAAAAAGGGGATCCTGCATTTGTAAAAGCGGGTGCGATTGATCTCTATACCCTTGGACAGGGAAATCTGATGTATGCCTATTCCAATAGTCCAAGTTTTGATAACCGAAAAGTTGGTCTCGTTGTGGATGCAGATTTCAGTGCATTCGGATTTGAGTCCATCTACAGTGACTTTTCCACCGGAGGTATACTTGGGGTGAGGGGCTATGTCCGTCCCCTGCAGTTTACATCGCTTTCATCAATGCCCATCTTAAAAAACATTGAGGTCGGTGCATCATTTGCACATGATTTTAATGAGTATGCAGGGATCACCGGAGTAAAAAGCATCGTCCCACAGGGAAACCAGGCAGTGATTGAATTTAATACTGATGGAGGTGCCAGGAGTGCTTTTGGGCTGGATATTTCATTACCAGTGATCAAGACGGATATTCTGCGTGTGACTCCTTATGCAAACTTCACAAAGATTCTGGATAATGGGTCAGGTGCAGCTACAGGAATTAAGCTTGATTTTGAGGGGTTGGGCTTAGTAAATGCTACAGTACTTTTCGAGCGCCGATTCAATGGAGAAAACTACATTCCTGCATATTTTAGCAGCTTGTATGAGCTTGAGCGGTTTTCATACAATCAGCAAAATGGTCAGCTCACTTCAAAAGCCGCTATGCTGAAGGGTATGCCTAAGGCAGATAATGGAATCTTTGGATCACTATATGTCGGCGTTTTGGGACTCTTTGATATAATTGGTAGTTACCAAAGACTTGATAAGACTCCAAATAGCGGAATGCTGCACATCGCAAGCAATATACTTCCAGAAGATGCACCGGTCGTCCTTAGATTCGGTTATGATAAGATTCATATCCGGGATGATAAAGATATTTTTACTTTCGATGACCGATCACATTTTTTTTCCGAGGCAGGTTATAAGCCAATGCCGTATCTGATCGTATCGATTGTGTATCACTGGACATTTGCCCCGTTACGGGATGCTGATGACACTGTTATTGGCTATGAACCTCAAAAGAGAATTGAACCTAGAGTATCATTCGTATATCCTTTTAATTTTTAATCCTTCCTGATGACGGCGTTTCTCTCATTTTTTTGGGAGAAACGCTGTTCTTCAAACTGCTTGTCTTTAGCAAATTCATGAACTCATCGCTACAATACACGACCTCATCATGTGGAATGGGCGCATAGATAAAGAGCACCTTCTCCCTGTTAAGGTCATCCACAGTAACATCAAAGGCATTTGTGTTGCAAAAACGTATATTCTTATCTTTCAGTAACTGAAACATGGCTTCGGTTGACTTCTCTGCTGCACCGTCTGTGGTATAAATTGTTACGAACCTTCCCTTATACCTGGATAACCATTCAGTGTATTTATCCTGTCGGCTGTACAGACCGTCAAAAAGGAAGACCTCCTTAACTTTCCTGCGGAGTGAGCTTTTTTCTAGCATTAAAGCTATTCCGCGAAATGCTCCACTGTGACCGGATAACACAATATTTCCAATCGTACCCCTCCTGATTATTTTGTTTCGTTTGAGAACAGTTAGTGCCTCATTGAGCATATGCTGAAGTCCAAATGTTTCCTCTAGTTTTCCAGCATGAGAGTCAGGTGCCATTTTGGGCCCCTGAGGGACAATCAGGACAGCATTTTTTCCTGAAGCATAAAACTGCTCGATAAGCCTGTAGCGACGTAGGACAGAATCAAGATGATTATACCATCCATGGAGATATACTACAAAATCTATTCTCTTAGTAGGTTTGAATCCATTTGGAATAAATAGTGCCACTGAACGATCAGAATAGTGGGTGTCAGGGTGGAAGAAAAGTGAGTCTTGAAACCTGTGGCCCGTCAGTCTTTCCTGATGTGGAAACATACTATGTTTAAAATCGGTGATGAGAAGCTTGCCATATTCCTTGTATCGCTCTGAGGCAGGTTGTGCATGCAGATAAGCGGGTAAAATCACCAAAAGTAAAAGATACAAAATGCTTCGATCAGCGAGAGAAATTTTAGGATTCATATAAGTTTACGATTCAAGAAAGAACATAATAACAATTTGATACCGAAAATATAATGGAAAGCTTCTGAATAGTCCAGAGATTGTAACATTTTTGAAGTTGAGTAGCAGAAAACCGTATCAAAGCTATTTGCCCTATTTTAACTTACAGAATATTTATTATATTAAATAATACAATCACAAAAAGTAGTATAGGCAGCACTGATTTTTTCGTTATCGTAACCCATCTCAAAGAGAGGCAAGTGTATGAAACACTCACACATATACCAGATTATTCTGTTGACTGTTTTGTCTACAGTATGCAGCAGTTTTTATGCTCAGCAATTTGAATGGGCTAGGGGTGCTAGCGGTAATGTATACAGTAATTCTGTGGTTACTGATGTTCAGGGAAACTCCTATGTTACCGGATGGTATGAATACAACGCAACCTTCGGTAGCACACAAATCAGTAGTGTCAATGGTTCTCATGATATCTTCCTGGCTAAATACGATAATGCAGGGAACTTACTTTGGGTAAGAAGTGCTGGTGGTACGGGGTCAGAAAATTCTGCATCGGTTGCACTTGATCAGCAAGGATACTGTTACATAACTGGTGAGTTTCAGTTAACTGCTGCTTTCGGAACTCGATCTGTTACCAGTTCGGGAGGATATGACATATTTGTTGCCAAGTATAGTCCGGCTGGAGAGATACTTTGGGTGAAGAAAGCCGGTGGGGCGGATCATGATTTCGGTCTTAGCATTTGTAAGGGATATCATGGGGCACTCTACATAACCGGCTATTTTTCAGGGCCGGCCAATTTTGGAGCTCATCCTA
>JAEXTR010000227.1 GCA_023406915.1 Bacteroidota bacterium | reverse complement strand
AACGTACTGCAGCTGAGTGTGCAGTTGAAACTACGGTGTCTGTGCTGAATATCCAGAGTGATGAGATTAAGGGCAGAATCATTGGCCGTGAGGGACGTAATATCAGGGCATTCGAAGCTGCAACCGGTGTGGATGTAATTGTAGATGATACGCCGGAAGCGGTGATACTCTCTTCCTATGATATGTTCAGGCGGGAGGTGGCGAGACTCTCACTTGAAAGACTGATTGCCGATGGAAGAATTCAGCCTGCCCGTATCGAAGAAGTGGTTGAGAAGGTTCGGGGTGAGCTGGAAGAAGAGATATTTAAGGTTGGTGAAACAACCATCCTTCAGCTTGGAATCCATGGGATGCATAACGAACTGATCAAGTATATTGGTAAAATGAAATACCGCAGCTCCTATGGCCAGAATATCCTGGAGCATTCCATTGAAGTAGCTTATCTGACAGGCATTATGGCAGCAGAGTTGGGGTTAGATGCGCACATCGCCAAACGTGCCGGATTGATGCACGATATCGGGAAAGTGATGGATAAGGAAGTGGAAGGACCGCATGCGCTGATAGGGTATGAGGTCACCAAAAAGTATAAAGAGAATCCGATAGTGATCAACGCTGTGGGCTCACACCACGAAGATATCGAGATGGAACACCCCATTGCCGCCCTTGTTCAGGCTGCTGACGCAATCAGCGGAGCGCGACCGGGTGCGCGCAGAGAACCAATCGAAGGCTATGTAAAGAGGCTTGAAACGCTTGAATCCCTTGCAGGTTCATTTGAAGGCGTTGTACGCACGTATGCAATACAGGCAGGCAGGGAAGTACGCGTTATAGTTGAGCATGAAAAAGTTGATGATATCTGTGCAGATAAGCTGGCAAGGGATATCGCGGGTAAAATTGAAAGTGAGATGGAATACCCTGGTCAGATCAAGGTGACGGTTATCCGTGAAGTGCGTAAAGTGGCATTCGCCAAATAAGCTTTAGCATGATCAGCCCGGACACCATAACCGAGAGGACAATCGCCATTACCGGTGGTATTGCGTCGGGTAAATCGAGTGTTGCCGGCATCATTGAAGGATTTGGTTACCCGGTATTTTTTGCTGACGCAGTATCGAAGGATATACTCTTCCATGATGAAGAAATCCAACGTACTATTGCCAGGGAGTTTGGCAGTGATATTTTTGATGGTGGGACCATCAATAAAAAACTTTTGGCTGAGAGAGCCTTTTCTTCAGAACAGAGTACAAAAAAAATCAACGGCATTCTTCATCCCGCTGTAATCAGTAAACTCAGACACATGACACAAGCAGCACTGCTTGAAGCAGACTTCGTTTTCGTTGAGTCTGCACTTGTGTTCGAAGCAGATATTACGGCTCTTTTCAGGTTTATTATCCTTGTTACCGCACCCACCGAATTGCGAATAGAGCGCGCAATGCAGTCCATGCACCTCTCCGAAAATGAAGTACTCAGCAGAATACAACAGCAAATTCCTGATGAATTAAAAAGAAAAAAGTGTAATTTTGAAATCGTGAATAGTGGTGATTTCTCTCAGCTGACACAGAGAGTGGCAGAAGTTTTACGTCAGTTGCGAGATCATTATTCGCAGATCAAGAAGTGATGTTACTGTAAGACGGGCATTGCAACAGAGTGGCGGTGTGGGTAGAGATTCATACTGTCCGGCATTGATTCCGTACACTTTTTTTGGAGTTCCTGTGAATCCGATTAACAAAGCTATCGTAGCAGTTGTAAAATTATTACCTAAATCCATGGTATATATCTTTGCAAAAAGATATATCGCCGGTCTCTACCTGCAGGATGCGGTGCAAGCGACCAAAGATTTTAACAAGCGTGGAATTCTTACCACGATTGATGTTCTGGGTGAGGCGATCACCACGAAAGAGCAGGCAATTGCAGCCAAAGAAGAAGCCCTCCAGGTATTAGATGCAATCCATAATGAAAAACTGTTGGCGAACCTCTCCATCAAGCCAACTCAGTTCGGTCTTGATATTGATGAGGAGTTTGCCTATCAGCAGATTCTTGTACTGGTGAAGCGAGCTGCAGAGATTAACTCGTTCGTTCGCCTCGATATGGAAGATTCCGCAACCACAGATAAAATTATTAACCTCTATAAAAGACTTCGCGAAACCCATTCCAATCTTGGAATAGTTGTTCAGGCATATCTAAAGAGGACGCATCAGGATGTGAAGGAACTGGACAAGATGGGTGCCAATTACCGTTTGTGTAAGGGTATCTATGTTGAGCCTGCTGAGATTGCCTATAAAGGGAAGCAGGAGGTACGTGATAATTTTATGAAGATTCTTCGTCAGATGTTTGAAGATAGATGCTATGTGGGTATTGCCACCCATGATATCTGGCTGATTGACGAAAGCTATAAGCTGATCAAAGAGATGAACATTCCCAAAGACCAGTTTGAATTCCAGATGCTGCTTGGAGTTGCTGATACGAGAAGAGAAAAGATTAATAAAGACGGTTACAAAATCCGTGTGTATACGCCATTTGGAACAGACTGGTATAAATACTCAATCCGCAGGCTGAAAGAGAATCCGAATATGGCGAGTCAGATTGCTATGAATATGTTTTCAAAGAGAATATGATCATACTTGGGATAGAATCATCGTGTGATGAAACATCTGTAGCGATATTACGGGACGAAACCGTGCTGATAAACCTGGTTTCGTCCCAGGATTTTCATAAATTGTACGGAGGAGTGGTTCCTGAGCTTTCCAGCAGGGCTCATTTGCAACAGGTGCTGCCATTGGTCAGGGCTGCATTACAACAGTCGGGTGTACCAGAATCAGGAATCGATGTCATTGCTGCCACCGCTGGTCCTGGTTTGATCGGAGCACTACTGGTAGGATTCACGTTCGCAAAAGGGTTTGCCTATTCACTTCAAAAGCCTTTGATCCCCGTCAACCATATTGAAGCGCACCTGTATTC
>JAEXTR010000155.1 GCA_023406915.1 Bacteroidota bacterium | reverse complement strand
GTTCAGGGATGATGAGCCTAATGCAGCAGCTGGGGCAGTTATCGGGACAGCAGATGAGCCTGAACAATATGACACAGCAATTACAGCAGGCAATGCAGCAGGGTGGAACACTCTCACAGCAGCAGATGGGACAGATGCAGCGTCTTGCACAGCAGCAGGAGGTTATCAGAAAGTCTCTCGAGCAACTGAATAAGGAAGCAGAAGCGACCGGGAAATCGAAGTCCATGACGGCTGATCTTGACCGGGTACTTAAGGAGATGCAGGAAGTTGTTTCGGACATGAACACGCAGAAACTGACTGATGATCTGGTACAGAAGCAGGAGCGGATATTATCGAAGCTGCTTGATGCACAGAGGTCGCTGAATCAGAGAGATTTTGAAAAAGACCGTGAGTCAAACACCGCGGTGAATGTTACCCGTCAGTCACCTGCCGAGCTGATGCTTGATCCAAAGCGGAAGCAGGATGCAATCAGGCAGGAGCTTGAGAAGGCATTGAAAGAAGGATACGCTAAGGATTACGAACAGCTTATCCGCCTCTATTTTGAGTCATTGCAGGGTGCTCGGTAGAACACGCTGCACACTTTTTTCATAAATCTTTACCCCCTAAACCATCAGAAAATCATTCGTTTCGCCTGAAAATGCTTTTTCAGGTTGCAGGCATTTAGTAAATTATCTCAGTACATTATTCACAAACCCAAGGATCCCAAACTATGTCAGTGACAAAAGACAACCTGAAAGAATCATTTGCCGGAGAGAGCCAGGCAAACCAGAAATACCGCGCATTCGCAAAAAAAGCTGAAAAAGATGGTTTCAAGAATATCGCCAAACTGTTCCAGACTACTGCCGAAGCTGAAAGAATCCATGCCGAAGGACATCTGGCAGCGATGGAAGGAATCGGATCAACCGTTGATAACCTGAAGGCTGCAATCGGCGGCGAAACATACGAATTCCAGGAAATGTACCCCCCGATGCTGGAAGTTGCAACGGAAGAAAACCACCGTGCAAAGACTATGTTTTTATATGCCCTGAAAGCAGAAGAAGTGCATGCCAATCTGTATAAGATGGCACTGGAAGCAGCAAGCGCAGGAAAAGATCTGGAAATTTCCGATTTTTATCTGTGCCCGGTATGCGGTTACATTGAAATGGGCAAACCTGAAGAGAAATGTCCGGTATGCGGACTTGCAGCAGACAAGTTTGTACTGATGTAATCTGGCTGATTATTAAGCGGCGGGATCATTTGATATAGATGGTATCGGGTCCCGCTGCCTTATACACATGGCATTTACAATTATCGGTGATGATGCTATACTCCTGCTCCACCCTGAGGGTATCCTTCTCGGCGATAAAGACAATCTTTCTTGGGGTGGTGGAAAAGAGCGGGGTATACTGATCAGACATTACAAGGTTCCAGTGGGCGTATGGTGGGTATCCACTCTGCAATTGGTATGCTGTTCCTGTCGCTGGGTCTTTCACTGTCACAGCCATTGAATCTACCGGATTTCCATCCGGACCGATCACTACATTAAAAATCGTTCTGAACTCCTCTGTACAGATACAAGGTGAAGAGGGGGAGTCTTCAAGGCAGCCCGAAAAGAGTGCAATGAAGAGTACACTTCCAATGATCATAGTCTTTTTCATCCAACACCTCATATTTTCCAATTAATCAATCCTCAGCGCAGCACCAGTGTATCTGGTCCTGAAACCTTCCAGACATGGCAGTCACAGTCATCGGTGGCAAATTGCCAGACGCCGGTTGCGGAGACATTCCGCTTCTTTGCAGTAACACCCACAGGAACGGGTCCGTCTGTGAAATCTTTCATATAACCATCGTGCATAATTTCGTACACACCCTGTTCAAATGGCGAGGAGTGTGGCTCAAATTTGTATTCTTTCCCTGTTTTCAGGTTTTTCACAGTGACAATAGCAGAATCAGCAGGAACGCCGTTTGCATCAACAACGGTTACGGCATAGGCTCTGAACTCCATCGTACACATGCATCCGCTGACGGGGTCTTCAAAGAGGCACCCGCCAAATGAGAGCGTCAAGAGTATCAGGCCAACGCTACGAAAATAGCCAAATCGTGGTTTCATTTTTCCGATACACAAATTAAATTAGGGAAAAATATAATCAGATGGGTGCCTTCAATACAAGGGGAAAAAGTGTGAGCCTGGAATTCGCTATTCTGTTGTGATATTTTGACCTATTTTGCTGTTCAGAAAATGAACAATTCACCTGCTACTGCTTGTTATAATCATATTCTGAAAGAGAAAGTATATGGAAATGATCCAAGGTCTGCCGGTGTACACCCATGGTGATCCCCGGAAACAGGCTATTCTGTTTATTCATGGTTTTATGTTTAACCACACCATGTGGGATCACCAGGTTGCTGCACTGAAAGACGAGTATTATTGTGTGACCTACGACTTCCGCGGTATGGGAGATGCCCCTGCCGGGGATGGGCAACTCTCACTTGAGATGTATGTGGATGATGTGGAAGCCATTGCAGATACCCTCAAGTTGGAGAAGCCGGTGCTGTGCGGGCTCTCTATGGGTGGATATATCGCATTCCGTGCTGTGGAGCGGGCACCTGAACGTTACAAAGCACTGATCGTGTGTGACAGCCGCGCCTCTGCCGACAATAATGGAGCGAAGCTGAAACGGGCAGGGGGACTGAAAACCATCAACACGCGAGGAATTAACCAGTTTATTGCCGACACAATGCCACAACTTTTTGCAGACACTTTCAGGCAAAACAAGCCAGAGGTGTACGCACAGATTATTGACTCTGCACGCAGACTGAGTGCAACCGGCATAAAGGCCTGTATCATAGCAATGGTTGGGAGGCTTGATGTGTCTGATGCATTGCCTGAATTCCGTCTTCCGGTACAACTGATTTGTGGTGACCGTGATGTCCTTTCTCCACCGGAGGAGATGAAAGCTACCGCTGACAAAATCCCCGGAAGCAGGTTTGCTGTGATTGAAGATTCCGGGCACCTTTCACCCTTGGAGCAACCGGAACAGGTGAATCAGGTAATTGCAACTTTTTTAAGGTCACTGCCGTACAATGATTGAAGTAAACCAGGTACCGGCACCACATCCACAGAGACTTGCTCCCGGGAACCCGCATTATGCAGAAATTATCAGGCGGCATGATGAGGCGTGCAGATTACAGCGGGAGTGGTATGACGACCCGGAAACCGGATACCGGGTTTTGACGAGAGATTTTTTATTAAACCGTGGCACATGCTGCAACAGCGGGTGCCGTCATTGTCCCTATATCAAATAAAAGGAACCCCCTATGAAGAAAATTTCACTTATCATGATTGCCTTATTCCTGATGCAACTTTCCGTACTTGCCGATGGCGGGAAAAAACTCGGGAAGGAAATCACCCTGAAAGAGAAGACAAATATCTCTGTTATTATGGCTGACCCTGAAAGCTATATCGGAAAACGGGTACTGGTTGAAGGTGAAGTATTGGATGTATGTGCTGCTGCCGGTTGCTGGATGGAGCTGAAGAGTGATGCAGCAGATAAAAAAGTCAAGATAAAGGTTCGTGACGGAGAGATTGTTTTCCCGATGGAAGCCAAAGGTCATAAAGCTGTTGTGGAAGGTGAACTGTACAAACTTGAACTGACCGAAGATGAAGCCCGTGAGTATATGGAACACCTTGCTGAGGATGCCGGCAAAGAATTTGATCCATCAACTGTAAAGGGCCCCATGACTTTTTATCAGATCAAGGGTATTGGTATCGAGATTGATATGCCTGAAACTACAAAAACAGATGCTACCAACTAAGATCTATTTTGCAATTCTTATTCTGCTAACGGGTGTCGCCTTTGTGGGCTGCACCCGTATTGCGGATGAAGAAGCCAAACTGTCAGGAAAGGAACCGGAAGTGAAGCCAACGGTGACGAAGAGTGATGAAGAGTGGAAAGAGAAACTGGATGATCTTCAGTTTTGCGTTTTACGGCAGAAGGCAACCGAACGGGCATTCAGCGGAAAGTATGATAAGTTCTTTGAGCCGGGATCGTATGCTTGTGCCGGGTGCGGTACGGTACTTTTTCTTTCCCAGACAAAATACAATTCTGGATCAGGCTGGCCCGCTTTTTTTGCGCCGGTAGCTGATACCGTAATAGCAACCAAATCAGACTATTCCCATGGGATGGTGCGTACGGAGGTGCTGTGTGCAACCTGTGGTGGTCATCTCGGGCATGTGTTTGAAGACGGGCCAGAGCCAACCGGATTGCGGTACTGCATCAATTCAGTAAGTCTGAACTTTATCCCCGAAAAGAAGTAGTTCAGGATTCCTGCTCAGCCTGAAGCTGGTTGAGGTCTTTCACGAAACGTTCGATCGCTGTATCATCAAAGCCCTTCTCTTTTGCAGCTGCTTCAAGAGTACCCCATACGGGTTCACCGCATTTGAGGCAGCGTATTCCCTCTCTCATCAGGTATTCAACTGACTTTGGAACTTCGACCACCAGGTCTTCGATGTAAATCTCTTTTGTTATCAACTCTTTTACCTTTTCTGTTTTCTGCAGATATGATGCATGCCAGGTGCAGGAGGGTTCAGGGCATAAAAAAACCGGACCCGCCTTGTTGCAGATCCGGTTGCAGAGAATCATTGAAGAAAGAATCAGAACTGAGGCATCTCGGTAATGATGACGAACTTTCCTTTTTTATCAATAAAGCCGGTGGTCTTTTTGTTTGTTTTTTTATCGTACAATTCAGCATAGGCGCGTCCATTTTTGAAGGGTTTTGCAACCTGAAACTGATAGTCAACGATCACCTTACCGGTTTTATCCACATAGCCAATTTTGAAGTCTTTTCTTGCGAGAGCCAGACCATCCACAAATCCTGATATCAGGGCGTAGTCCGTTACATTCTTGGGGCGGGTCCACTTCTTTACCACTTTACCATCACGGTCGAGCATTTCATATTCAGTCATGAACTTTTCATTCACGAAAGATCCGCAGGTAATTTCGTCGGTGAAGGGGTAGAGTTCCTGATATTTGGGTTCAACAACCACATTGCCTTTTGTGTCAATAAATCCAAACTTAAAGTTCGTTCCCTGCACACGGCTTCTTCCATTGATGAAGGGACCAGGCTCCATGCTGAACTGGAAGGGAATTACCACCTTGCCTGTTGTGTCGATGAAGCCCCACTTATAGTCCTGCTGAACGGCTGCGAGACCTTCAGAGAAGGGGCGTGGTTCATAGAAACCGGTAGGGGTTACCATTTTGCCAGTACCATCAATGTAACCGTAGGAGGAAGACTTATTATCCCAGGCTGGAAAGCGGTTGAACTTAAAGAGCTGATACTCTGTATCGGTGCGGTTAATGAAGGTTGAGGGGATGACGATTTTTCCGGATTTATCAATAAAACAGTATTCGGTTTTTCCGGCACCAGTATTGCTTGCGTCATAGACGAAGGCGATACCGTCGCTGAAAACACCGCCATACCCATATTTAAATGGGATGGCAACTTTTCCGGTTGTGTCCAGATATCCCCACTTATCGTTCTCGCTGTTATGGAGGGGTACAAGACCTTCACTAAATGCAGGGGTCTGCACAAAATAATATCCATATTTGACATCGATCACGATATTACCATTCACATCCATGAAGCCCCAAAGGTCACCTTTTTTAATAGGTGCAAGCCCGCAGGAAAATTCTCCCACTTCATTGGCTGTGACTTTGGTTTGCGGGGTTATTTCAACAAGAGAGAGTAATCCAAGCAGGATTACAAGAAAACGAAGAGAGTTACGCATACGATCTCCCGGTGTTTGATGAGTGAAGTTGTGTGATAAATGATATGAAAAGATAAGTCAAAAAGAGAAAATGGCAAAACCGCATGAGCCCGGATTCAGGCGAATCCGGGTTGCTGAAGACGGTATCAGGCGGTGGGTTCTTCCTTTTTGGCTTCTTTCTTTTTTGAAGGTATCAGGAAGGATGCGCCAATCATGGCACCATACATGGTACTGATCCAGGGATTGCTCTGGATAGGGCATGCACCTGTACGGCAGCCAATAAAATAGTAGTAGGCGTAGCCAATCGCTGCACCTGCCAGCACGGGGAGTGATTTTTTTGCGTATTTCAACAGTAGTGCAGGGGTGAGCTTTTCTTTCAGATTCATTGAGTGTCCTGTAATTGCTGAAGGATTCTTTCAAGCAGTTGTGATTCGGGTACTGCACCCTCAACAAAAGCTTTTTCATTGATTATTGTTTTAGGAACACCACGGACTTTATACTTCCCTGCTGCCTCCTGAAATGCAGTTGCCTCGATCATCTCAGCCCGGATCATGGGGTTGAGGTATGCCAGCCGATGGGCATTGATCACAGCCTTCGGGCAGTAAGGGCAGGTAGGGGTTACAAACACTTTCATAGTAACTGGTTTGCTGATCGTCATTACCTGGGAGACAAGTTCGGGAGCGAAGCCTGTATTTCCCGTTCCGACGAGGGTTATTGCAGAAACAAGTGCCGTGAACTCATAACCGCCCGGCAGACCAAAAAACCGGATACCGGTATCGTTTCCGTTTTCATCAAGAAACACAATACCGGGTGCAAGGGTGATCCCATACTGCTTTGCAAGTTCAGCATCCGCCGTCATGGAATGGTGTGATAGGCTGACGAGGGGGTGGACAGCACACACTTCTTCAAGAAGCGTGCGGGTATCACGGCAGGTGTCACACTGGTGTTCACGGGTAAAGACCAGAATCGTGACCTTCCGGGTTATTTCTGCAAATGAGGTTTGCAGTTCCTGTTTTACTTCGTCATTCACAAACATAGGTGTTCCTTTTTCTTTTAATAAGATGAAAAAAGGGGGAAAAAGTTTCAAAAGCCTCTGATATTGCGGGTGGACGGGAAAAAGGGCTTGACTTTGAGCGTTAAAATATCAAACTTTTAGCTTCAAATAGTTGAAAAGTCAACCGGAGAATGCGATATATGAAAAAAGTCGGCATGATGCTGCTCACCCTGTTTACCCTTGGCACCCTGCATCTGTATGGACAGACAACGGTGGCGAAATACGCCGGGGAATTCCTGGCAATCGGCATCGGAGGAAGACCCCTTGGAATGGGTGGTGCATTTGTGGCAGTTGCCAATGATATCACCGCCGGCTATTACAATCCCGCCGGGCTTGCCCACCTGAATTACCCTGAATTGAGCCTGATGCATGATGAACGGTACGGCAACCTGGTAAATTACAATTACGGTGCTGTGGCCCTTCCGTTTGGCAAAGACTATACCTTTGGAATCTCTGTGATGCGGCTGGGTGTTGAAGGTATCCATGATACGCGAGAGGCGCTGTATGACGCAAATGGTGACGGCAAACTGCACATCACGAAGAATGATCGTTTAGAATACTCAAAGATCAAGGAAATCAGCAATCAGGACTGGGCATTTTATCTGACCGGTGCCAAGAGATTTTCTGATGATCTGTATATCGGTGCAAACATCAAGGTGATCAAGAGAGACATTGCTGAGTACAGTGCATTTGGACTCGGTTTTGATGTGGGTGCCATTTACCGTGCAACCGAGGATTTATACCTGGGTGCAAATATTCAGGATGTTACCACTACGCTCGTTTCATGGAGCACTGGCAAGAACGACCTGATAAGCCCAACCGCAAAGATTGGCGCTGCGTACAAAATTGAGATGCTGGGGGGATACATCATGCCCGCACTCGATCTTGATATCAGATTTGAAAACCGCCAGTTTGCATCGCAGTTCAATCTTGGTCCTGTCAGCTTTGATGCACACGCCGGATTTGAATATACCTTTAAGCAGCTCTTCTCTGTCCGGGGCGGGTTCAATGATGTGAATCAGTTCACACTTGGTGCAGGTATTCAGTTACCAAAACTGAAGATCGATTACTCATTCGCACGATTCAGTGCCTCCGAGGAAGACCGTCTGCCGGATAGTCATCGTATCAGCATCATCCTTACCCTTGAAGAACCACGGTTCATGAGAAGCAGCGAGTAACGGTTTCTGCTGATAAAATAATTTTATAACGGTAATAAAAAAGCCGCCTTTGTACAGGCGGCTTTTTTTTATAGACTTCAATCAAGCTTTACGTAAACTGATTGACAATATTACCAGGATTGAATATTTGGTGACTACGAAGGCAAGCCGGTGGTTACTTTCGGTTATATTCTATCATTCCTCCGGTCATATTCTTCGCATTGAATCCTTTAGCCCTGAGTATATTGGTTGCAATGGAAGAACGATTGCCAGAGCGGCAGACAACGGCGATTTCCTTCCCCTTGAACTGATCAAGTTCACTGGCTCTCTGTTCGAGCTGGGAAAGTGGTATATGGATTATATCACCCGGTACCCTGCCGAGCGGTCCAGTCAGTTCCTCTGCATTCCGCACATCAAGAATTACCATACTCTGATCGCTTTTCCCCATCCGTTCTTTTAGTTCAGTTGGAGTAATCACGGCATCGGGCTCCTGCTGCGCATTGCAGTTCAGGTTAAAAAGTGCCGTCAGGAATAAAAATAAGCCTGAGAAGAGTTTCATAGCAAATCCTTTACTGATCAAAGTCATTAGTTGAGACCGCACATACCACCTGCGCAGGGGCTTGAGGGGATGCCGCAAGAACCTGTGGCGCAGGAGTCACCCGAATAGGAGGATGAGCTGCTAACCGATGCGCTGAAAGTGGAGAGCAGTTTTTTGTTATTCTTAGAGGAACACGAGGGGCACTCCACTGAGTTCATCGTTGCTGATGATTTATGAAAAAATTCGAACTTTGTGCTGCATTCATTGCAGCGGTATTCATACACGGGCATTGTTTAGCTCTCCTTTTATCTAGTAACTAATTCAACGGTTGGTTTGAGATGGACGGTGGTCTTCATTGAATGAGAGATCAGGCAATGGTCTTCTGCCTTTTGGAGCATTCTTTCAGCGCGCTCGATATCTTTCTCCTCAAATACCGTAACTCTGGGTGAAATGGTGATTTCTGAGATCATAAACCTGCCATCGACCTTTTCGAGTTTGCCGGTTGCTGATGAGTGATAGGTGCCAAATTCAAGCTTTGAATTATCCGCAATGGCGAGAAAGGTGGTCATCAGGCAGATTTCTGCGGATGCCACGAATAAATGTTCGGGAGACCAGTAGCCGGGAACGCCTTTGGGAAATTCGGGAGGAGTAGCAACCTGAATATCAGGAAGACCGCCTTCGGCGTGCAGGGTACCGATCCTGCCTTCTTTCCAGTCAATCGAGGTAGTATAATAGTGTACTGTATCCATTTCTTCTTTACTCATTATTTCTTGTTGCAAAATTCTTCCAGCCCAAGAGTTTTGAAGAGATTCTCGTGGGACTGTTCTGACAGCGGCACCGTATAGTGTCTGTACAGGCTAATGGTAGATTTTACGGATGCAAAGTATTCGTTGCAGTCGCTGCACCCTTTCAGGTGGTCTTTAATAGCAACGCAGCGGGGAGAGTCAAGCTCTTCACCGAGGCTTTCGCAGATATGCCGCATCACATCTTTACAGGCAATGTTTCCGTTACTCATTTTGACAGTGCTTCTCCAACTTTGTTTCGTAAAAAGGCGCGCGCCCTGTGGAGTCTTGATTTCACAGCAGCCACGGAAAGGTTGAGCGTTTTTGCGGTTTCTTCGGTGGATAGCTCTTCCACATCCCTGAGCAGAAATACCATCCGGTATTCAGGGGCAAGACCTGAGATGGCAGTATCGAGGATTTTTTTTAGTTCCTCATTTTCCACCACTCTGGCAGGTAACGATTCCCAGTCAACTGCGTATTTCCCTTCAAAGGCATCTTCATCGTCATCACTGATATCAGCGAACTGATATTTTTTACTGCTACGGGCTTCCATCAGGCAGTTATTCACCACGATACGGTAAAGCCAGGTAGAGAGTTTTGATTTGCCGTCAAACTGATGCAGTGACCTGATCATATTCAGGAATGTTTCCTGCATCGTGTTTTCGGCTTTTTCCCGATCACGACAAACCTTGAAGGCAAAATTATAGACGGTACTTTCATACCGCTTCACGATCTCGGCAAGGCTGGCACGGTCACCCGCCTTCGCCTGAGAAATCAATTGTTGTTCATCCATCTATTTGATGCAATTATGAAAAAAGAGATTCAAAAGAAAAGGAAATTTACGCTAAAATCAGGGGGAATAAAAGGAGAATGGGGCCCACTATCGGTGTGAGGCAGAACCCTTTAGGACGGAGCTATAAAAACTCCGTCCCCGGGATTTGAAATCAGAAGCGGGTAGCGATAAAATAAGGGAGCATCTGCAACCAGGTGGGCCAATCGTGATGGATATCGTGCCCCCACACATCGAGTTCATGGGGAATACCCTTGGCGGAGAGGACACCGGAAAGGTAGCGTGATGCATCAGGGTTTTCAAAGTCACCCTGACCAGTGGCAATGATGATTCGTTTGTTTGTGCGTAAACGGTTCAGTGTATCTTCATCACTCAGGTTTGGGAGGTAATCTGCCGGTGAATTGAAGTACACATCATCATCATAATAGCCGCTGGTGTATGATTTCAGGTCATAATCACCACTCATGGCTATGGTACCGGCAAATATATCGGGGCGCCTGAAAAAATTGTTCAGGGCATGGAAAGCACCCAATGATGCACCAGTGGTGAAGACCGGTACAAGCCCCTGACAATGGGAGTGGATGAAGGGGACGACTTCTTCGGTTACATAATTATTATACTGCTGGTGACGGATTGACTTATGACGGGGATTCATGCTGTTATTCAGCCAGCTTTCATTATTGATGCTGTTGATTGAAAAGACTTTCATTTTCCCCTCAGCAATGAAGGGATACAGACGGTCAATCAATCCGAAGCGTTCATATTCAAGGTAATCAGCGCCGGCAGTAGGGAACATCAGCAGTGCAAAACCGTAATGTCCGTACACAGCAACTTCCATATCCTTGTGAAGCCGGGGGCTCCACCAGCGGTGAATTTGTCTCCAGTTCATAGTAATCCTTTCATTTCGTACAAAGTAATCCTGCTCTCACCGGTCATGCCGTTCAGATGCTGTTTGCCAGTTTACTGATACCAGTTACCGGATCTGTATGATAGTGAATCCGCAGGAGCTTCCGGTTATTCCCCAGCAAAGCTTCACGGTCCCCAAGCGACTGAGCCATCTTCAGGATGCCAAACGATATGCCTGAAACGGGTGAACCCGGGTTGTCGGGTACGGGAGTATCCTCAGACATATCAGCGGTAAACTGAATGAAGACACCATTGCCGGCATCCCCCTTGTGCAATTGACCAGTGGAATGGAGGAACCGGGGACCAAAACCGACGGTAACTGCAACACCATATTTATTGAAGAGGGCTGTTCTCAGCAGACCGAGGGACTCTTCGATCTGTTTGCCAGGGGTGAGGTACGCCTGCAGAGAGATATAGGGAACGGGTTTTTCAATAGCTTTCAGGGATTCCTCAACAAACTGGTTGAAACATGCTTCAACAGAATCTCCTGCAACTGTGCCATAGACTGATACGCCGGAATCTGCATGCACAGGGTTTAGTGCCGGGAGGCTGCCACTTTCCTGGTATGCCTTTACCATAGCGCGTGCCGCGATTTTTGCAGACTCCACATTAGGCTGATCAAACGGCTGAATACCGAGCACGACACCTGAAAGAGCGGTTGCCATCTCCCAGCGCAGGAACTCTGCACCAATCTGGTTCAGGGAAGAGAGTACAATTTCTGCTCCAGGGATGCCGGCTTTTGAAAGTTCATCGAATGCACTGCGGTGCGGGTCCTCGCTTTGGAGTCTGAGATACACAAAGAAGCGGTCAGACCTGTAGGAATCAGGAGCAGCGACGGGTTCTCCTTCAACCGGAAGAACGCCCTTCCCTTCTTTCCCGGTGCTTTCAGCAATCAGCTGTTCTACCCAGGGACCAAAGCAGGCAAGCGAAGGTGATGTAATGAACGATATTTTATCGATACCGGCAAGCGCAAGTTCACCCATCGCAGCACCCAGAAGTGCAGCGGTATTTGCTGTATCCGCAGGTGATTTGATTTCCTCAAGCATCGCATCGGCACCATCAAGCAGGGCGGCAATATCAATTCCGAGTAATGCAGCTGGTACTATTCCGAAAAGGGACAGAGCGGAATACCTGCCGCCGATATTGGGATCATTCAGGAAAATTTTTCTGAAGTTAAGGGACTTAGCAAAGTCTTCCAGACCACTGCCCGGATCAGTAATTGCAGCGAAGTGCCTTGCTCCCTGTTCTTTCCCCAGGGCGTCAGTGACATGATTATAGAAATATTTTGCGAAAGAGAGCGTTTCAACTGTTCCGCCTGATTTCGTAGAGACGATGTAGAGTGTTTCGGCAGGATTAAGTCCGCGTGCTTTTTCCAGCACGGCACCTGGATCGGTACTGTCCAGCACCTGTCCATTCAGGTAGCCGGGCTTTGTACCGAAGGCGAGACTGAATACCTCTGGGGCAAGACTGGAGCCTCCCATACCGAGCAGGAGTACTGTTTTGAAACCTTCACCCCGTATCTGACGCACGAAATCCAGGATATCTGCCACGGCTGCACGGGTCACTTCAGGACAATCAAGCCAACCGAGGCGGTTGGTGATTTCGACAGGCGACTCACTCCAGACGCTGTGGTCTTTTTTGAAAACCCGGTTGATGACGGATTGATCCTTAAATGATGCAAGCCGCGCTAGAATAGCGGGTGCATAGTTGTGGAACTGCGTTGTGCAAAGTGCAGGGTTCATTGTCTTATACCATTAAATTTATTGAAGCATTATGGTAATATATGAAAGTTGTGGAAAAACCGTTCACAGTGAAAAATCAATAAATAATAATTACGCTACAACAGATGCTGTGCCGCAGCAAGGTCGATAAGCCAATGGGAGTTTGTCATTGAGCCAAGTGTGGCGGCAGGGTAGACTAAGGCGGCGTTGGCATCTGTAAGGCAGTCTGAAACAAGCTGTGCCTTTTTTTCACCGATTGCGGCAATACAGATGTTCTTTGCCCTGCTGATCAGGGTACCCGTCATAGTAATGCGCGGCTGAGATGACGACGGGTGCGCAGCAG
>JAEXTR010000131.1 GCA_023406915.1 Bacteroidota bacterium | reverse complement strand
CATGCTCAATACTATTTTTACCCAAAGAAACTGATACCGGTTATGAAAGAAAAAAGAAACATTCTCTATTTTTTGCTGAGCGCATTTTTCATCTCGAATGCCTTACTTGCTGAATTTATCGGGGTCAAAATTTTTTCGCTGGAATCCACTTTCGGTTTCCATCCTGTACAATGGCAGATATTTGGAATAGAGCTCTCATTCAATTTGACAGCCGGTGTGCTGCTGTGGCCGCTTGTTTTTATTTTCACGGATGTGATCAATGAGTATTATGGCAGAAAAGGGGTACGATTCCTCAGTTTTACCGCTGCAGGGCTGATCACCTATGCATACGGAATGGTATTTATTGCAATGGGATTATCACCGGCAGACTGGTGGATCACTGCAAATGCGGAAAAGGGTTTGCCTGATCAGAGTATTGCGTTCAATGTGATCTTTGGGCAGGGGATGTGGATTATTGTGGGATCCCTGATCGCATTCCTTGTAAGTCAGCTGATTGATGTAACGGTGTTTCATAAAATTAAATCAATCACCGGCAGCAAGAAAATCTGGCTCCGCGCAACCGGCTCAACGGTGGTTAGCCAGTTGATTGACAGCTTTGTGGTGCTTTTCATTGCCTTTTACATCGGTGCGGGCTATGACCTGAAATGGGTTATTGCCGTCATGATCATGAATTACATTTATAAGTTCTCCGTTGCCATTCTGGTCACACCCCTGCTGTATCTGATCCATGCGGGCATCGATAAATTTCTTGGACATGACCTTGCCCAACAAATGATGCAGGAAGCACGGGAAGAGTAATCCCCGAAGGTCTCGTCTATTTCAGCAGCATACCTTTTTGCACAGAAGTATAACTCCCGCACCTGAGCACAAAGAGGTAGAGCCCGCTTCCAAATTCTGAGCCATCAAACCTGATCTGGTAAGTTCCGCTTTTTGCCGCACCGGTGAAGAGCGACTGCACCTCTCTTCCCAAAACATCATAAACCCTGATGCTCACATCCTGTCCATCCGTTCCGGCCGGAAGGGAAAACTGTACTGTTGCCGCCGGATTGAACGGGTTTGGATAGACCGACAAACTGAAGTCTGATGGCACTACCACATCATTGATCCCGGTGGTATTGTTTGTATATCCTGGGGTGGGTTGCAGGAATGCCCAGCTTTGTGAACCATCGGGATTGCGTCCATACGTGATATCGGTTTGCTGAGGTCCAAAGCTGAATGAATCAATCACCGTAACACCATCAGTATCAGTCAGCGCAAGAAATTCACCCGATTTGCTGAGTTTGAAATTTGTATGGATGCCCGGTTGCGTAACCTGTTCATCACACCAGACGAGTAAAAATGCACCTGGCTGTAAAACGAGCGTGTCGTTTTCGATCTTGTATTTAGTCAGGTTGGTTGCCTTATCAGAAAGATACATCCCATGCAGCGGAATCGGAGCTGATCCTGCATTGTAGATTTCCAGCCAGTCATCGTGTTCGCCGTTCGGGTCAGGCATACTGTTTGCATTATCTGCAAGAAACTCATTGATCACCAGCGGTTTTGTGTTCGTCCCACCCCCGGTTTGTATCCATGTCTTTCTGGGATAGTAAGAAATGTTCTGTTGTGCATCCTTTGCTTTGATTCTGAATTTTCCGTTCAGTGTATTGGGGGGCAGCACCAGTGATCCGGTGTAACGGTCAGCATCTTCAACCCTGAGCGGGGTGGAAGTGGGATTGAATTGCAGTGGAGTAATTATGATATCGGTTGTGCCATTTTTAATAAACTGGAGTTCGACCTGTACCCCGGTCAGCTGTGAAAATACAGAGGCTGTAATCAGCAGAGTATCTCCCAATGTAGAAGGACTGCGGCGGTGATCCAGGTAATAGATGGATGGAGGTGCTGACTGGTAGTTCAGTTGAGTCAGGAGTGACTGATTCCGTTTATTGATAAACTCCTTCAATCCGAATTTAACATGCTGATTGCTGTATCCGGTTGCTGAATACGAGTTGAAGAAGTCACCCGAAGTGAACCCCCAGTCTTTGGTTCTGAAGGTATCAGCAAGTGCTGATTGAGTGATCATCTGCCGCAGTGATTCAATCCTTTCGTACCAGAGGGGAAGCTCGAATATCTTCTCCCGGTAATGGCTGATAAAATGCGTATAGAGATTGCGGTACTGGGGTATTGCAAGGATTTTTTCAGAAAGAGGACGGTTCCCCTGTACTGCTTTGGGATAGTTGTACGGGTCTGCTGTGCTCCAGTTGACACCAAACCAGTCGATGCCATAGGTGTTGTCATAGTCATACGGAATCAGGATAAACCTGGCAACTGATGGCTGGTAATAGAGATAGTAATTGTTCATCAGTGAGCGGTAATCATCCCAACTGCCCGTCAGCACATTGAATGCAAGATACTGCAACACAGAACGAACATCCATCACAGATTCGATGGAATCCTGAAATGCTGCCTGGGGTGTACTGTGCAGGACTTTAATCAGTCTTACCAGTGGAAGGAAGTCCCCCTCATCTTCATTGGTTTTTAACTCATAGGTCGGTGTGCCATTGTTGTTCATGTTTTTGTAGATATTTGGGTCGTCCCCTTTGTACACCAGGTCAGCAGGGTAGAGGCATTTCCAAAGATTTCCCGCATCATCTGCAAAGCGTTTTGTGAGGAACTCATCATCGATATGCTCAACATTGATGTAGAGACCGTAATACTTATTGTTGATGTACACTTCCGTATGGTTTGCACGGCTTACAATAATACCGGCTTTGCCATACTGGTCAAAACAGAGTTTGCTGCGAATGATGGAGGGGTCATTATGCTCACCATTCAGATTCATCTTATCAAGACCGTAGAACTCACGTCCTTTGACAAAGGTATTAAAAGAAACTTTGAACGATTTCTTCTTTGAGTCTCTTGAGGTATTCCCGCGGAGCCGGAACCCGATTGAGTCAACGGTTTCATTGATTGAGCCGTTCTGAAATCTGAACTGTGCTACAAACTCAGAATCGCTCTGTGGGTGCGCATACACATAAGCCAGATACTGTGGATCAATGGTGATATCAACCCTTGCAACCTGAGCATCATCGAAGATCAGTGCACTTGGATCAGTCTGAGGGAAAAGTGTTATACAAAGAATGATAAACAAAGGAAAAATATATTTCATGGGTTTGGTCTTTTATTCGTAGAGAGGGAATAGCCTGAAGCCTACATGTCTTCAGGCTTAATTTTTTCAAAATCTTCGTAGGTAAGAAGAATAAGGTCTGTGTCGCTCGGGTTTGAAAGAAGCAGCAACCGTTCTTCCTGATAGCTGATTGCACGGTAGAGAATGTTCTTGATCGTCCTGGCATTTTCGAACACAGAATCGTGACGGGTCGTGATCTCCTTCATCAGGTCATGAATATACTGCAATGCGCCTTCATCAAGCACATAACCGCTCTTTTCACTGATGATCGATGCGATTTCCAGGAGATCCCTTACCGTATAGGGTTCAAAGTTAAGATGATGGGCGATCAGCTGCCCGAGCCGGGGATAGGTCTCAATGATAAACTTTTCTTCGCCTGCAGGACAATTAAACATCAGTACGCATTGCTTACCTGCTTCTTCAAGTTCATTGATGATGGTCGCAATAACTTCATACCCGCTTTCCGGGCTTGAAGCCAGCAGATGTGCATCTTCAATGAGCAAACACCCGCCCTGTGCCTTCAGCATCGCCTCACGTGCGTTTTCCGCCGACTGCCCCTGGTACACCGAGATAAGATCGGTACGGGATACCTCTACGATATGTCCGCGGGGAAGTGTACCGAGCTCCTTAAATATCTTACCGAGCAATTCTGCAATCGTGCTCTTTCCCATACCAGCGTCACCAAGGAGGAAACAATGGTGCTGTTTCTGCACGATCTTTAGTCCGCGCTCTTCACGCATCTTATTGATCTTAATGCTGCTGATTATCTTGTCAATGGAGCGTTTGACCTGCTCCAGTCCGGTGAGGTTATTGAGGCGCTCAATTATTTTATCGAGTGTTTCCTCTTTCCCCTCGGTGCGGATAATCTTTTTCTCTTCCTTGAGTCCGGCAATTTCTGCGATGTCAGACTGAATAATGACCTTTGTGATGTCAGCCGTCCTGTCTTCCTTGGGTGTATCTACAATACGGAGCAATTGCTTACGTACTGCTGCATCGGTGAGATTCCGGACGAATCGGGCATTCGCAAAATTTCTGTCCCGCTCTGCATACACTTTTTCGTAGTGAATCTTCAACAGCGTTGCAGCCTGTGGATCGAGTGACAGGTCTTTATCTCTAAAGAGTCTGACGGTGATCTCGAGCAATTCATCAGGTGTGTAGTCTTCAAAAGTAAAGTATTGAGTGAATCGGCTTTGCAGACCTGGATTGCTCTTCAGGAAGTTCTTCATCTCTTCCGTATATCCCGCAGCAATCACGATGAACTTGCCCCGGTCATCTTCCATCCGTTTCAGGAGTGTATCAATCGCTTCCTGCCCAAAATCCTGTCCACCACCGCCGGGCTTCACCAATGAGTATGCTTCATCGATAAAGAGGGTGCCGCCAATTGATTGGTTGATCATTTCGGTTGTCTTCTCAGCGGTTTTGCCGATATAGCTCGCCACGAGCCCCTGGCGGTCACATTCCACAAGATGACCTTTGGGTAAAATACCGAGTGCGGAAAAGATGGCGCTGAACAGTCTTGCTACTGTTGTTTTACCGGTGCCGGGATTACCCAGAAATACAACATGGTTTGAAAAACGGGTCTTGATATCTTCACCCTGTTCATTATAGAATCGGGCGATTTTAATCAGTTCACGGACCTCCTGCTTCAAAGAATGGAGTCCTGTGAGCGCATCAAGCCGTTCCAGTGCTGCTGCGAGACCTTCCTCGTCAATGCCAAGTGTGTAGCTTTTTTCTTCTCCACCTTCGAAGAACGGAACGAAGTCGGGTTCAGTCAGAGTGGTGAGGGATGCTTTCGTTTTATCTTCTTCGCCCAGTGTCAGATACCGTTTCCCAAGATTCAGCTTTGCATCGTTGATGACATTTCTGATAAGGCGGGCGTTCCCGAATGTTTTATCACGCTTCCGGTACAATTTGCTCAATTCTTTTTTCAGATACTCAGCCGCCGCGTCATCCAGATGGTAATCCTCTTTTGCAGCAAGCCCCTTCATGATGGTGATCATTTCATCAGGAGTGTAATCATCGAAAAAGAAGAAGCGGGTGAAGCGGGATTTTAATCCCGGGTTTGATTCCAGAAACGCATTCATCTCATCCGGATATCCGGCAACAAAGACGGCAAACTCTCCTGCTTTGTCTTCCATGCGTTTCAGCAGGGTATCAATCGCTTCCTGTCCGAAATCCTGTGTACCCGATGATTTTTTGAAAAGGGTGTACGCCTCATCAATAAAGAGCAATCCGCCCATGGCATCAGTGATCGCCTTATCTGTTTTCTGTGCAGTTTCACCAATATACTGTCCCACTAGCGATGACCGGTCAACCTCAATCAAGTGACCTTTCGGCAGTAGTCCCATGGCAGCAAAGATTTTACCCAGCAGGCGGGCAATGGTTGTTTTTCCGGTACCCGGATTTCCGAGGAAGACTGAATGAATGGAAAGCGCATCGGAGGTTTTGAAACCGAGTTTCTTACGCTCCTGGATGAAGGTCAGGTAATCAATGAAGTCACGCATTGTGCGTTTAATGGATTCAAGACCGGTGAACGCATCCAGTTCTGCGATGAGTTCTTCCAGAGTGGGCACCGGTCCCTCAGACTCGGCGATCTGGTTTACCTTTTTGATCTCCTGTTCGAGGGCTTTTTTATCGAATGCACTCAGATCAACAGTTTCGGTGATCTCAATTTCATTGGAGCCGACTACGAACCACCGCTCACACACCTTTTCATCACCAAAATAAATATCAACCCTGCCCTGACCGGGCTTCCAGTAGCTCTCTTTTTGTGAGCCCCAGTTCTGTTCAAATATTACATTGTTCCACTCACGGTCAATATCAATTCTGAATTCATTCTTTCCGGTTTTCTTTCCGTTCATGTACCATACGCAGTAACCGTCGAGGGCTGAATCTTCACCAAGATAATCAGGGTTGGAAAATATCACTTCAACACCGATATACTTGATGGAATTGGTATGAAAACCAGAGAGATAGACCCGCTGCTTTGATTCCTGCATACAGTCAAAAGTCTTGGCATCCAGTACGATGATGGATGCAGTCTTCACTCTTTGAAAATCTGTGCGGACACCGGTGGGGATTTCGCTGGTAGCTGTTTCCCGTAGCGGTTTTTCTTTTGTAGTGTCCACCGTCTTCCGGGGTGTCTCTTCCGTTGGTTTTTTAATTCTGCCCCGGTCATCCAGCTCAATAACCCCGGGTGGTGGTGCGGGAGATGGGGGAGCATCTACCGGTGTTTCAATTTCTGTCTTTATCTCAACCTTAGGTAAGGGTTTCTCTTCAGGCTCAGCATCTGGTTCGACGACTTCCTGATCAATAGCAGGTTCAGGATGTTGTTCAGTTTCTTCGCTCTCACCGGGTATCACCGTTTCCAACACGAGTGGTTCCGGTGCAGACTTCTTCTCTTCAATCACAGACGGAGGTGCTGAAGTTTCAGGGTGAGCAATAGTTGTCTCCCGCTTAACTTCAGGAACGGGGAGCCCGATTTTTGACTGTATACTCAGTTTGCTGTATTTCGCAGCACCTGCCAATAGCTTCTGATGGATCGTGAGAAATTGTTCGCCAGTTTTCAGCGAGTCCGGAGCGGCATCCGCTTTCTCAAGAGCTGGATTATACTGATTGATTGCGTAGAGTGCCTCTAACTCAAGCAGCAGTGCGTCATTGTGAAATTCAGAGAGTTCTTCATTGGCAGAAATCTTTTTCACCGCCCAAAGCGTGAACCAGTATTCTTTTACATTAAATGCTTCCTCTGCCTCAAAGATCAGGTTTTTATCCGCGGACATGATCCGGGAGATGAAGGTACCGGAG
>JAEXTR010000095.1 GCA_023406915.1 Bacteroidota bacterium | reverse complement strand
AATGAAGGGCGGGGATATGTGCTGAGAAGAATTTTAAGAAGGGCAGCCCGGTATGCAAGGAAGCTTTCTATGCGGGAGCCATTCCTGTATCAGCTGGTTGATGTGCTTGCTGATTCCATGGGTGATGTCTTCCCTGAGATCATTGAGAAGAAAGATCATATCAAGCGCGTCATCCAGGGTGAGGAAGTGAGCTTTAACCATACCCTCGACCGTGGGATTGAGCTGTTTGAAAGCATCTCTCAGAAACTGCGTTCAGAGGGAAGCAATACCATCCAGGGTGAAGATGTGTTTAAATTGTATGACACATTTGGATTCCCGGTAGATCTCACGATGGTTATGGCAAATGAAGCCGGATTGATTGTTGATCAGGATGGATTCAACAGGCTGATGGAAGAACAGAAAGCACGCGCCCGTGAGGCAACCCGCCAGAAGCTCGCATCTACCCATATCCAGACTGCTACAGCAACTGACTGGGATCTTGAAGGCGTGCCGGCTACACAGTTTACCGGATACGATGCTATGCAAACCCCTTCAGAGATTCTGGCAGTACGGAAAGATGGGACGGTAGATTTTGTGGTTCTTGATAAATCTCCCTTCTATGTTGAGGCTGGCGGACAGATATCTGACCGCGGGACTCTCATTATCGAAAGTATCAGTTTGCCAGTGGTGGACGTCATGAAAGTGGCGGATAAGGTGGTGCATATTGTAGAAAATCTTCAGGAACTGCCTGTTACTGTTGGTACAAAAGTACTTGCACAGATTGATGCAGTGCGCCGGTATGATATTATGCGTAACCACTCGGCAACACATTTCCTGCATGCAGCAATGCGTAATCTGCTTGGAACCCATATCCAGCAGGCAGGTTCTTATGTGGGGCCAGACAGGCTGAGATTCGACTTTAACCATCCGGCAAAAGTCACCGCAGAAGAAATCCGGTTGATTGAGCAGACGGTGAATGAACAGTTACGGAGAAACATTCCGATTCAGCATCATAAACAAATTGAACTGAATGAAGCAAAAGCGATGGGTGCCCTCTCATTCTTTGGTGATAAATATGGTGATTATGTCAATGTGGTGCAGTTTGGTGATATCAGTATGGAGTTCTGCGGTGGCACGCATGTGAAAAACTCCTCAGAGATTGGCCTGTTCAAGATCGTGAGCGAGTCTTCTATTGCCAGCGGTGTCCGTAGGATTGAAGCCGTTACCGGAAAAGGTGCCGAGGAATACCTGTACCAGCAGATGGAGAAAGTCCGTGAAGCTGAATCAAAGATTTCTGAGCTGACTGAGACCAAAAAGAAACTTGAAAAAGAACTGACAGCACTACACCTGCAGCAGAGCAGATCACAACTTGACTCAATGATTGATCAGGCGATCAGTAAGGATGGGTTTATTCTGGTTGGTACAACCATTGCCACAGAATCTATGGATGAGCTGAAAATGCTTGCTGACACCTTACGGGAAAAAATGAAATCAGGCGTAGGACTGCTGGCATCTGTTCATGATGACAAGGTAAGCCTTGTGTGTGTTGTAACTGACGGTTTGATTAAAGACAAGGGTTTCAGTGCGGGTAAGATCGTTGGTGCTGCTGCAAAGGAATTGGGTGGCAACGGTGGCGGAAAACCTCACCTTGCAACCGCCGGCGGTAAGGATGTTTCGAAGCTGGAGAGTATGCTTGCCATGTTCAAAGATGGAAAACTGCTGAACAACTAAAGAGAAGCCTTGAATACCAGGTATTAAAAAGATGGGGGTTCGCTTTAAAACTGGAAGGGCTATCCCGAGGGAAGGATAGCCCGGAAGAGGTCACTCACTATTTGCTTGGAAGGGTAGAAATTATCTTAATCTCTGCCTTATTATCGGAGCAAATGCCTGTTATGTTTAGGGGCAATATTTCTGCCCTGTCCGTACTGAGCATTTGCAATCGTAAAGCGGCTGACGTTTTCCTGCAGCTTAATTGTTAAGCGGTGGAGGTCTTCAGCAGCTCGTGCCACCTGATGAATACCGGTAACGGTTTCTGAGGTGACATTATTAATAGTAGTTATGTTCTTGCCGATTTCAGCTGCGGCAGAAGATTGCTCTTCACTGGCTGCTGCAACCTGCACAACAATTTCCGTTACTTTTTCTGCACCATTTACAATCTGTGTCAGTACTTCACCGGCGCGCATTGCATGAACTCTGCCTTGCTCAACCTGAGACATACCTGTCCGCATGGAAGTTACTGCATTTGAAGTGTCGCGCTGAATTTGTTTGATCATATCAGCTATTTCCTTCGTTGCCTTAGTGGTACGCTCTGCAAGTTTACGAACCTCATCAGCAACTACAGCAAAACCGCGACCCTGTTCACCAGCACGTGCCGCTTCAATGGCAGCATTTAATGCCAGCAGGTTGGTCTGGTCGGCTATATCATCAATCACCTGCACAATCTCACCAATCTTATCACTATTCTGACCAAGGGTAAAGATCGTATCGGCAGAATGAGCCACGACCTCAGAAATCTTGTTCATGCCGTCAATCGTTTGCTGAACAACTTTGCCACCTTCTTTTGCATGGTCTCCGGATGCCTTTGCAGTCTCGGCTGCAACAGTAGTCTGGCGTGTAGTATCCAGGATTGTATGAGTCATTTCCTCAATGGATTCAGCAATTTCAGCAGTCTGGCTGCTCTGCTCCTGGGCACCTGCTGCCATCTCTTCGGTCGAGGACGAAATCTGGCTGCTGGCACTTGCAGTTGCAGCAACAGACTCAAGTACATCACCGATCGCCTGTGAGAGAGATGCACAGAGTGAGTTCAGGCTATTCTCAAGGGTAAGGAAATCACCCTGATATTCACCTTTCATGGAAACAGTGAGATCACCTTGTTCCATCTGCCTGAGCACTTCAACAGACTCCTGAATCGGCATAATCATTGCATCAAGGGTTTTATTCAGTACTTCTACGATTTTACGGTAACTACCTTCGAACTTCAGGGAATCACCGCGTTCATTCAGGTTGCCACTGATAGCATGGGTGGTAATAGTAGCAACTTCACTTTCCAGGTTCTCCAGTGTATGAACCACCTTGTTGAGTGCGATTACCAGACGGTCTTCGTCAGTAGAGTTGAATTCGGAAAGGTCTCCCTGGGAAAGGCGTTCTGCAAATTCGACCTTTGCCTGCTGATTTACCTGCAGTTTTCTGAGTGCATCTGCCAATTCGCCAAATTCATCGGTTCTTTGCACTTCAATCGGTGAATCATAATTACCGGATGCAAATTCGAGTACAGATTTTTTAATTTTATTAAGAGGCTTTGTCAGATCAGGTGCAATCTTAAGAACTGAAAAGAGGAAAACGCCGAAACCAATAATCATTCCAACAAACACTAAAATTATTGCCAGGGTTGTTGATTCCTGTATTCCTTCATCAAACTCATCAGACGCAACACGGATGTTTTCAGCAACATCCGAAAGCTGCTTTTCCATTTTCTTGCCGAATTCACTACCACTGGTTACGCAAACAACCGCAGCCATCTCATAATCCCGCTGTACCCCGGCGCTGATGATGCCGTCAACTACCTGGTTCTTATACTCTTTCCAAAGCTTTTGCAAGGCGGTTAATTGTTCGAGACTTTCAACAGAGAGGGCAGTATTGGCAGCAAGTGTTTCAAGATCCTTGTCAATTTTTTCTTTCTGCTTTTTCACCAGCTCTATATTTGCATTAATTTCATCTTCAAAAGTGGAAACAGCAAACTTCAGAAGATCAAACTGGAGTTTGTTGAAATCACCCATGAGGCGGTCAATTGAGGAGAGGGGTTGCAGAAACTGTACATTCTGTGCTTCGTGATCATCGTTGATACTGATGAGCCGGAACAGATCATTGATAACAATGAGGGTTGATACCGCAGCAATAGTAAAGAAAGCAAGTTGAATTTTCCTTACGAAGCTGAGGTTTTTCAGATTGATCATTATTTACCTCTTAATAAACTATAATCCGGTATTGTATGCGGTTAAGGAGTGTATGCAGAAAGGAAGATGCTGTGTGCATCTCCCTTTCAAATCACAAACATCAACAGCAAATGTGTGAGTATGAAAACCGTGTGCACTATTATTTGAGTTTAAAGGCAATGGCGAGGGAGAGTTTAACCTTCACCGGTTTGCCTGCATGCTGTCCGGGGGTGAATTTCGCTTTTTTTACAGCGTTGCTGGCTGCTTCATCACAACCACCACCGATACCTTTCAGCACTTTTACATCATCTACACCGCCCTTTTCGTTAACATAGGCCAGTACATAGACTTTACCCTCAATACCAGTCTGCTTTGCGACGGCAGGGTAAGAAATAGAGTTCATTATGGCACCCAAACCACCAACAGGAGCAGGCATTACATCAGCAGCTGCCAGGTATTCTTCATCACCGGGAGGATTTACACCTTGTCCTGCGAAGGATATGGTTGAAAAAACCATAAATAACAATACAATTACTACATCCGTATAAAAGCTTTTGCGTTCCATCGTGCTTCCTATCTGATTAAAAATTGTTGACACCAGATTATCGAAGTCCTTTGCGCCAGAGTTTAGTCTTTTCGCCAAAAAATTTTTGGATTTTTAGATGCCATGTGGAGGATTTCCACACACTATAAATAATCGTGATTATTTTACAATAAAGTGAGATTTAGTTAAAAAAAGCCAATAATAATCCGATAATATGGTGTAAAAACGGAGGATTCCGGATCCCCGGTCAAATGAGTACAATAAATATTTATAAGCAAACGAATGGAACAAACCCTTTCAGGTAACCTTAACAGTCTTTTGAAAGAAAAAGGACTGCTTGCAACATTCCTCGAGAAGATACCCCTCGGGGCGCATATCTATATCGCAGATGAGAGCAATGCTCTGGTATTTGTGGGGGCGAATGAAAGTGCGGATTCCATTTTGGGCATTCAGCACAAAGATTTTATCGGAAAAACGATTCAGGAGGCTTTCCCTTTATTGGAAAATACTGAGATTCCTGCCCTCTATCTGCAGATTGCACAGGAAGGGGGAAGCAAATTCATTGAGCAGATATTGTATGACGATAAAGAAAGCATCTCCGGTGTGTTTGATGTGGTGGCGATGCAGATTTCAAAAAATCAGATTGTGGCATTATTCAGAGATGTGACTGAGCAGAAGAAAATTGGGATAGCTCTCCGGCAGAGTCAGCGGAAAATGATGGAAACAATTGATAACATGGCTGACGGGTTGACGGTCATCAGAAAGGGGCGCATCATACAAATCAATAAGAGAGCTCTTGAAATATTCGGTTTTGATGAAATGCCGAAAGAAGCGTTTACCAGCATAGATTTTGCGCTGGAAAGTGAAAAAGAAAAACTGCGTGAACTGCAGATACAAATGAAACGTGACGGGACGGGTACTGCTCAGATTGAATTCAGGATACGTTCTTTGCAGGGGGAAATAAAATACATTCAGAACCGGTATCATAAAACTGACAATGATAATTTTATTATCTTTACGATTGATATTACTGAGCAGAAAAAAGCCCAGGAAGAACTGCTTAAAAAGAAAGAAGATCTGGAGCGGTTTGAACGTCTTGCGATAAACCGTGAATTGAAAATGATCGATCTAAAGAAAGAAATTGCTGACCTGAAGGCAGAACTTACAGAGCTGAGAAAGCAGCAACAGGTATGAGCATTACAGGTACCATATCTCACGCTTCCCGTTTTCTGATGCCCGAGGTGGTTTTTGGTGAAAGAGTCAGGCAGCATGCAGGGAGGTATGCAGCGAACTTTTCTGCTAGAAAAGTGCTGCTGGTAACAGACCCGGGTATTATTGAATCACGGATTCTTGACATAGTTATCCACTCACTGGATAGTCAGGAGATCGATTATGTCACTTTTGATGATGTATCTCCAAACCCCCGGATACATCAGGCAGAAAAGGGAGCTTTAAAGTATCAGGAACAGTCGTGTGACCTGATTATGGCAGTTGGTGGCGGAAGCCCTATGGATTGTGCCAAGACGATAGGAATACTGGTGACAAATGGGGGGAAAGTAACCGACTATGAAGGCATTGAGAAGGTTCACAAGCCTTTACCCCCGCTTATCTTTGTACCTACCACATCAGGCAGTTCAGCTGATGTATCCCGTTTTGCAATAATTAACAACCAGATAGAAAAGAGGAAGATGGCGATCATCAGTACCGCTATCATTCCTGATGTTGCGCTGATCGATCCGGAAACTCTGCTGACAATGGATAGTGCATTGACTTCTTCCACGGTGATGGATGCCCTGACCCATGCGATTGAGGGATTTGTCTCCTTGTCTTCTTCAGGACTGACTGAATACAATTCACTGGAGGCGATCCGGCTAATCGGAAAATATTTCCCCAGATGCAAACGGGAGCCTGATAATATCTATTACCGTTACAAGCTGATGATGGCAAGTTATCTTGCTGGTCTTTCATTTTCCAATGCCGGTCTAGGTGCAGTACACGCGGTCTCTCATGCATTGGGGGGACTCCTTGACCTGCCGCACGGCTGGTGCAATGCTGCCATGCTGAAGTACATTATCAGGTATAATTATCAGCTTGCTGAAAGAAAGTATGAAAATATAAACAATGCCTTATCTGATTTTGATGAAACAGACAGCAGTAACACCGGGCTAATACACCGGATTGAAGCGCTGCTGGATACTGCAGAAATTGACCCACACTTATCGAAAGCCGGTGTATCGGGTGATGATATCAGTGATCTGGCAATGAAAGCCTATTATGATCCCTGTATGGTTACCAATCCCCGTAAACCGGAGCTACAGGATGTAGAGACTCTTTATGAAGAAGCCCTTTAAAGGTGAGCCAGACTGGGATAGTCTGCGCGAACAGTTTTCTGGATTAACTGAACGAACTTACAAGAAAAATTACTTTGTTGAATTACAAAACAAGGTGCGTGAACTTGAAGAGAATAAAAAGCACCTTGAGGATCGTGCTAGTGCAACTCTTAACATGCTGGAAGATTTGCAGGCTGCCCAGGCATCACTAAGGTTAAGTGAGGAGAAATTTAAGGCGGCATTTGATAATGCTGCTGCCGGGGTTGTAATGGTAGCACCAGATGGTAGGTATCTGGCAGTGAATTCCACCTTTGCATCTCTGCTGGGTTATCAGAAGGAAGAGATGATCGGAAAGCTGTTCACTGATTTCACTCACCCTGAGGACATTGGGATCAGTCTTGAGGCGGTTTCAAACTTCATACATGGTTCACAAAGCAACATCCAGTTCGAGAAGCGATTTCTGCAGAAAGACGGTACCGTATTATGGGGAATTATTAATGCCAGCGTCATGCGGAATGCAGCAGGGGAAGCCGATTATGTTATTTCTCATATCATAGATATTACTGACGCAAAAGATGCCGACGCAATGCTGCGTATTCTCTCCCGGGCAGTAGAGCAAAGCGCCTCTGCTATTGTAATCACAGATCCGAAGGGAATTATTGAGTATGTAAATCCGAAGTTTACGGATATTACTGGCTATACATTGAAGGAGGTAATGGGTGAGAGTACCAGGATACTCCAGTCTGGTGTACATAGCCGTGAATTCTACAAAGAATTGTGGGCAACAATCGCGGATGGAAACGAATGGCGTGGCGAACTGTGCAACAGGAGAAAAAACGGAGAACTGTACTGGGAATACTCCAGTATCACAGCCGTGAAGGATAACAAGGGGATTACAAGAAATTATATCGCCGTCAAAGAAGATATTACCCAACGTAAAAGGTATGACGAACAGATTATCAGATCTGAGCAGCAGTTCCGTGCAATTTGGGAAAGTTCACGCGACGGGATGAGACTGACTGATGGTGACGGTCGGATGCTGCAGGTGAACAAGGCTTTCAGTGAGATGGTTGGAATAGACCGGGAGAATCTGGAAGGTCAGTTTATGCATATTGTATATTGCCATGATGACGCTTATGCAACACTTGAACCTTATAAAAAAAGGTTTAGGAAGCGGGAAATTGAATTTCGGGCAGAACGACTTATGACCCTGTGGAATAATAAGGAATTATGGATTGAAATGACCAATTCGTATATCGAAATTCCCGGTCAGGATGTCCTGTTGCTGAGTATTTTTAGGGATGTAACTACCCGAAAAAAGGCGGAGCAGGAGATTATTCAGGCTAAAGAAAAAGCGGAAGAGCTGAATCGCCTCAAATCGAGTTTCCTGGCGAATATGAGTCACGAACTACGAACCCCTATGGTGGGGATACTTGGCATTGCGGAAGTATTGTTTGAAGAGCTTGACAGCGAGCAACTTCGTGATCTGGTGAAGACACTGATCAAAAGTGGAAACCGGCTGAAGGAGACTCTCAACTCCATACTTGATCTTTCAAGGATTGAATCTAATAAGGATGAGATGATCCTGAAAGATACCATTCTGGAGGACCTTGTAATGGAGGGGGTGAAAATCTTTGAGGGAACTGCCTTTGAAAAGAAACTGAAGCTGCAGACGGTGATCAGGGATCATGGTCTATCTGCGAAAGTGGATGAGCGGATGTTCCTGACCGTGATGAATAACCTTGTGCATAATGCACTGAAATACACGTCACGTGGTACTGTAACGGTCACCCTCGAACGCAGATTGCACATGAACGTACCATGTGTGGCTATTTCGGTTCAGGATACTGGTATGGGTATTCAACCCCATGCACTGCAAATGATCTTTGAACCGTTCCGTCAGGTAAGTGAGGGTCTGAGCAGGCAGTTTGAGGGAACGGGGCTCGGGCTCACGATTTCCAAACGATTTGTTGAACATCTGGGTGGTACCATACTGGTCACTAGTGAAGTGAATGTGGGCTCTACGTTTACTGTGCTGTTACCAGAAGGTGATGCAGTTATTCCTGAAGAAAAACAGGAAGAATTGATTATAGAGAACAGCATTGAACTTGTGTACCCAGTGAAGAAGAAGGAAAAACCGCTTGTCCTGGCAGTTGACGATGACGAGACCAGTTTATCGGTGGTTTCTCTCTATCTGAAAGATGGCTACGAAACTGATCTTGCTACAAATGGTGACGATGCGCTCGCCATGGCAAGAGAAAAAGACTATGATATTGTTTTAATGGATATCAATCTGAAGGGAATGTCAGGGATTGAGGCTGCCGTTGCCATAAGGAACATCCCTTCGTACGAAAACACACCGGTGATAGCTGTAACGGCATACGCCATGGTGGGTGACAAAGAAAAATTTATTGCAGAAGGCTGCACTCATTACATTTCAAAGCCCTTCTCGAAAAGGGATCTGCTTCAGATAATGAAAACCTCTCTGGAAGAATGATCGCCCCCGGGGATTATTCGTTCCGGTATCTTGCAGACAGCTTTTCTGCAAAAATTTTTTTCAGTTTCTCAACCTTTGGAGTGATCACAAAAGCGCAATAGCCCTGGCGGGTGTTGTTATTATAATAATCCTGATGATACGATTCCGCCGGATAGTACTCCGGTAAGGGTACTATCTCGGTTACGATCGGATTAGGATAGATTTTTTCTTCTCCAATCTTCTGTTTATAGTACTCAGCCGTTGTTTGCTGGCTATCAGACAGTGTGAAAATCACAGAGCGGTACTGGGTGCCGACATCATTCCCCTGACGGTTTAATGTGGTAGGATCATGGGTCTTCCAGAATACCTCAAGCAAGGCATCATAGGTTATGACAGAAGGATCAAATGTAATTTTGCATACTTCAGCATGCCCGGTTTTGCCACTGCATACCTCTTCATAGGTGGGGTTGGCTTTACTACCTCCTGCATAACCGCTTTCCACATCCAAAACGCCTTCAAGTCGCTCGAATACAGCCTCTACACACCAAAAGCACCCTGCTCCAAAAATTGCAGTTTCAGCATTTTTCGGGGATTCCACTTTCATAACAGTTGTCTTTCTATTGATTTCAGATTCAGAGTTTTGCCCGCATCCCAGTATCGGTAACATAAAGAGGATGAGAAAAAGGGCTGAAAAGGATGTAGCCATAAAACACCAATTTTACACATAAACATCTATTTGGGGGGAATGATTCCTGAAAAATCGGTAATTTGGAGGGTCAAAAACAGGAGATTCTTATGTCACATCCACACATCAACAGAGTAATACGTACTCTGATTATTTTTATTGTTATCCTGAATACAAACTTTTATGCGCAGGAACTGAATACTATGGAAAAAGAGATGAAGGCGTATCTTAATGATCTGGATCAGAAGATAGGACCATTATTTACTGAGACTAACACGGCATATTTTAAGGCAACCATTTCTGGGAAACCTGAAGATTATAAGAAATGGGAAAACCTCAGTATTGCAATGAGTAAAATATACTCCGATAAAGAGATTTTTGCCCGCCTGACAACATACAGAGAGAGCAATCAAATCAGGGACGGATTACTCCGCAGGCAGCTTGAGAAATATTATCTTTCTTTTGCTGGTAATCAGTATGAACCAGAGTTACTTGAAAAAATCATTTCTATGCAAACGATGATTGAAAACAAGTATGCTACTTACCGTACAAAAGTTGGAGAGAAGGAACTCTCAGATAATGAAGTTGAAAATCTGCTGAAAACCTCCCTCGATTCCAGGGAATTACAGAATGTATGGGAAGCCAGCAAGCAGATCGGTCCAGCGGTTGCCCATGATGTACTCGAACTGGTGAAATTAAGAAATCAGGCTGCAAAGTCACTCGGTTACAATAACTACCACACCATGGCACTTTCACTCGGTGAGCAGAATCCTGAGGAGATCAGTGCCCTGATGGATGAACTGGACGGTCTGACAAGAGGAGCATTTCAGGGGCTGAAGGGTGAGATTGACCAATACCTTGCAGAAAGGTTAAAGATTGCCCCGGCTGAACTTCGCCCATGGCACTATCAGAACAGATATTTCCAGGAAGCACCAAAGATTTATGATTTAGATCTGGATGCATATTATGCAAAGCAGAATCTTGAGACGCTGACGAAAGACTACTACGCCAGTATTGGTTTGCCGATTGATGAATTGGTCGCAAAAAGTGACCTGTATGAAAAGCCTGGCAAGTATCAGCACGCATACTGCACGCACATTGACCGTGAGGGAGATGTACGGGTAGTGTGCAACATTCGTCCAAATTATAACTGGATGGGAACGATGCTGCATGAGTATGGTCATGCAGTCTATGATCGCTACCTCAGCTTTTCAATCCCCTGGATACTCAGAGAGCCTGCACACACATTCACCACAGAAGCAATTGCGATGCTGTTCGGAAGATTGGCCTCAAATCCCTATTGGATTCAGGCAATGACTGGCATCTCAGATGATGAAGTGAAAAAGATTGAAGTTACCGCTGGTAAAACCCTTCGTATGGAGCAGCTGATTTTTAGCAGATGGGTACAAGTCGTGTATCGATTTGAAAAAGCAATGTATGAAAATCCTGATCAGGACCTGAATACCCTCTGGTGGGATCTGGTGGAAAAGTATCAGATGGTAAAGAAACCTGAAGGTCGTACTGCACCTGATTGGGTGACGAAAATACACATTGCGCTGTATCCCGCATACTATCATAACTACCTTATGGGTGAACTCCTCGCTTCCCAACTGCACTATCACATTGAAGCAGCCGTTGTGAAGTCATCAGATAAAACCAACCTTACCTATAAAGGTAACAATGCGGTTGGTGCATACCTGACTGAGATGGTGTTTAAACCTGCTGCCCTGTTTCCATGGAATACCATGATCGAAAGGGCAACCGGAGAAAAACTCACAGCCCGGTATTATGCAAAGCAATTTGTGGATTAGAGAATAAAAAACGGCTGCGGTAATAATCACCGCAGCCGTTTCATTTCAATTTTTCGCCAGATTCGTTCAGTCGAAGATAACTCTGATTTGCTCCTCGATCTCCTGCGTTTCCTTCTGTTTCCGTTCGTCGTATTCCTTTTGAATATCAAGCTGTTCCCGCTCATACTTTTTCCCCTGAGTTTCCATGACCGCCTTTGAACTTTCGTAGGTCTGTTCAAGTCTTCTGTTTGAACGGTCAAACTCTTTTTTCAGCTTTTTGGTTTCTTCCTCAGTAATCTTCATCAGATTATCCAGTTTTCTTTTTTCCTGATCAACCTTTGCGCGTACGGTTTTTTGCTTGGATAATACACCTATCATTACACCGATGATACCGATGATCAGAACAACCATGCCTGCTTTACCCCCGGACATCAGCACTACCTTGATAAAGGAGTCATCTCCCTCAGAACCGCTCATAGCACTCATCACTCCAACGAAGAAGCCAACAATGATCATCAGCAGAACGGTCACCTTCATACCCTGAGTAAACACGGTCATGGGCTGAAAAGAATTACTCCGCTCCATCTCATAGATTTTTGATTCCTGTTCCTCTATGGATGCCGCAAACTTTTCTCTCAGCGCATCGATTTTCTGGTTAAACATAGCTTCATTTGCTGAGCGCCGGTTATCAAATTCTCTTTTCAACTCCGAAAGTTTCAGCGTATTCTGGTCAATCAGTTCTTTGTATCGGCTCATGTAATCAGCAGAGTCTTTTTCAACTTTTTTCACTGCCTCTTTCTTTACGAGGTCAAGAATGTGCCTGAATTTGTCCGAAAGAAAGAGCCCTACATTCTGAGAAAACCTGCTTTTACTGATTTTGTAGGTATTAATTGCCTCACGCATAAAGTCTTTGGCAAGGGTGATCTCATCATTAAAATATTTTTGTAACTGACTGGTATCAAGCTTTTCGAGCCAGAGTTCGATTTGATTGTAGATGTATGATCGTTCTTTCCCTGCGATACCAACTGCATGCTGGATATCCTCAATCAGAGGAGCGAAATTTCTGTTACGAAGCACCGTATAGAGGGATGCATTCTGGTATGCAAAGCGGAGGAGAAGGATATTGCTTTGCATGATTGCAGCGCTTAGCAGTGCCAAATCCCTCTGGTATAACCGGAGCAGGAGCGGCATCGCACCAGTGGCACGGTCTGTCTTCATATATATGGTTGCCAGATTATACATGGCGCTGACACCCAGGTCATTCTCTTCCAGATTCTGGGCAAAAAATGTTTCCCCATCAACCTGGTGGTCGAATTTAAGAGCAATGATACCTTTGAAGATACCACAATGGTAAATGAGACCCTGTTTGTCATCAGGATTGATGGATGACTGAATGATCTGATTCCTGGCGTTTTCTATACTATTCAGGGCTGATTCATAGGAAGCCATTCCAGGTTCGTAGGTAAACAGCATGGCAGCAATAAAGTGCTTGATGATGTTTTCCTTCACGGTATTCTCCCTGATCAACCGCTGTACTTCAACTGCCAGGTTCTTCTTATCCTGCACTGATTTTGATTCCAGCCATTTAATGTAATTCGTTTCGATCAGTTCAAAATTATCAGTACGGATACCCTTATTCTCTTTGGCTTCATGTGACCAGTGTCGTAGCCGGTAAAATATGGGGAAGGCACTGACGGGAATAACAGGTGCGTTTTCAGGAGTTATGGTATATTCTTCGTACCTTTTAGGGAAGGCAAATTCCTTTGCTGAGATACTGAGTTGGTAGATTTCCTTGTAACCGGGGTCTTTTTCAACGAACGAGAGAAAATTCTCCCTCCCGAACTTCTCGAAACTGTTAATCAGAATATTCTTTTCGAATGAAAAGCTTTCATCTGATGAACTGTCCGGCAAATTATCAGGGAAATTTTCCTGCATATACTTTTTGGGGGATGATGAAAAAAGAATTACAATCCGCGTACAAGTTGCTTCTTTTCATGCATATTTGCAACTGTACACCGTTTCTGCTTACTGCAGAAATGAAAAATTCATAAGTTTCAAGATCAAATTTACTAAAATTTCAGACTGAGGATATATGGCAGAGAAAATCATAGAGTGCGTTCCGAATTTTTCGGAAGGCAGAAATAAAGATGTAATTAAAAAGATCACTGATGCAATTGAATCCGTAGAAGGAATCACCCTGTTAAATGTAGATCCTGGATTTGAAATGAACAGGACGGTTGTAACTTTTATTGGGAAACCGGAATCCGTGAAGGAGGCGGCATTCAGGGGGATGAAAACAGCCTCAGAACTGATTGATATGCGTACTCATAAAGGGGCTCACCCCAGAATGGGTGCCACAGATGTATGCCCGTTTATTCCGGTATCAGGGATCACGACCGAAGAGTGTATAGCACTCTCCTGTGAGGTGGGTGAAAGAGTTGGACGTGAGCTTGGTATTCCGGTATATCTGTATGAGAAATCAGCAAGAACCCCTCAGCGTGAAAACCTTGCAATCATTCGCCAGGGTGAGTACGAAGGATTTGCCGAAAAAATGAAACACCCTGAATGGAAACCAGATTACGGTCCAGATGTGTTCAATGCAGAATCAGGAGCTACGGTAATTGGAGTCAGGGAGTTTTTGGTTGCCTACAATATCAATCTGAATACCCG
>JAEXTR010000090.1 GCA_023406915.1 Bacteroidota bacterium | reverse complement strand
ATCAGTGTACCTAAGGACTACGCAGTCAGCCAGAACTATCCCAATCCGTTCAACCCGCCCACAAAGATCGACTATCAGTTACCGTTCGATTCACGTGTTCAGATTGAACTTTACAACATCACCGGTGAGCGCGTAGCCACCCTGATGAATATGGATCAAAAGGCAGGTTACTACACCTTTGACTTCACGAATACCAGTCACTTGTCATCAGGTGTGTATATCTACCGCATCATTGCCACCGGCGCAGCACAATCTGCTCCGTACACCGCAGTGAAGAAAATGTTACTGATGAAGTAATAGAATTCGCATTGCTCCGCCGCTCAGCTGGGGCGTCGGAACGGGGTGCATGGTTTGCTGCCGTGCACCCCGGTTAATAAAGACACAGCATTGGAAAAAACTTTCCAGTGCAAAATACATTCAGTATAGTCAATGAAAGGAAAACAACAGCTACCGTTCAGAACCTGAATCCGATACCCCAAAAGATTGGGATATCTGCAAGGAAGCTTCCATCTTCCCCGGCGTTCACTTCGCCTCCTCAAACGCAGAATTTTCTAATGCAGGAAATTTTTCCGGACTGTGATTATAACCATTGCCGTTACCGTATAGATTTCGCAATTAAGTCTGCTCTTTCTTCCGGTGGGATATTGATCCCTCTTCAATAAAATTACTACGGAGTTTTCTTGTGAATATCTTAAACTATCGATCATCGCTTCTTCTGTCACTGTTTATATTGATGGTCTTTACTGGTACAGCCTCTGGACAGAGTACTGCAAACTATGCGTTTTCAACTGTAACGAACGGTTCTCTGGAGAATATGTCTTCAGGAACGACCGATATTTTTGCAACCGGCATATTCAGGGATGATATTGCCTCTTCAGTAATTGATATCGGCTTCACATTCTTTTTTATGGGTCAGCCATATACTCAATTCAGTATAAACTCAAACGGGCTGATGCGGCTCGGTTCCACAGCTATCAGTGGTACGCAATATGTGCATACAGCTGGTGCTGCTATATTGGGGCCGATAAGCAATGATAATTCACTTCAATCTACGGGAAAAGCGCATTATAAAGTTACCGGATCTGCACCCTCGCGCGTCCTGGTCGTGGAATGGGACAAGCTCCGAATTCCATATTCTAATCAGACAACGGAGACTTATTGCACATTTCAAGTGCATCTTTCGGAAGAGACCGGTAGCATCGAGTATCGGTATGGCACAATGTATAATTCGGGCGTTTCGGAGAATCGGGGAATTTTTATATCCTCAGGCAATATTCCAGGACAAGTTGGGTCAATAAAAAATATCACAACTGTTCCTGTGTATGATACTTCTGAGCCCGGTGTGTGGCTTTCGAATTTTGGGTACGCGGCGATGACAAATCTCAACAGTGCATCTGATGGTAACAGACGGGTATTCAAATTTGAACCCGGTACCGCAACAGCTCCAACCAATCTCAGTTTCACTTCGGTCGGAATCTTCGGTATGACTCTGAATTGGACTGATTCTCCAAATGAACTCCGCTATGCCATCTCCAGGTCAACCGATGGAACACATTACACACTGGTCACGAGCCTGAATGCCGGAACAACAACCTATGCAGCCACCGACCTCAACCCAGGTACAACATACTATTGGCGAGTGTACGCACTCCGTGAAGGTAACCTGGGCACACCACTTGCCGGTTCGGCATCAACCGCTTCGGGCACCATATCAGGAACCAAAAAAATCGGACCAAACCCTGGTGATGATTACCCAACCATAACGGCAGCAATCACTGCAATCCGGTCAGCTGGACTTGCAGGTGCCACTATTCTCGAGTTACAGACGGGCTATTCCGGTACTGAAACGCTCCCTATTGCATTGTCGAATCTTTACGGTTCTGCGGCTAATACCCTCACTATTCGGCCAGCCACAGGTGTTACTGCTCTGACGATTTCCGGATCCAATGCTACTGCAATATTCGATTTTAATGGTTCACAGTATATCACCATTGATGGCCGCCCCGGTGGTACCGGCAATGCCAGGGAACTGACAATATCCAACACTAGCACTTCAGGCGTAACTGTTCGGCTCATCAATGATGCCTCAAACAATACGATGCGTAACTGTACTTTCCAGGGTGCAACAACCTCTGTAACCAACGGCGTCGTATTCTTCTCAACCGGTATCACAACGGGAAATGATAACAATACTTTGATGAATTGTGTTATCAGAGACAGGAGTGACGCAGCAGGTGTACCATATTTCTTGATGTATTCGGCAGGTTCTTCTGCAGCCGTAACCAACACTGGCAATACGATTTCTGGGAATGAATTGTTCAACTTTATTTTCACAGGCATTCAAATCACCTCCACTGGTAATGAAAACTGGACAATCACGGGTAATGAGATTTACCAGGCAAGCGCAAGAACGACGGCGCAAGCCGGGATTGAATTCAGCAGCCTTGGAACCAATACCATTTCCCAGAATACTATCCGTTCCCTTAATACTAATAATGGTATTTATGGAATATGGCTGGGTGATGCCAGAAACACTACCGTTTCACGTAACAGAATTAAAATTGTTGACGTAAGCGGAAGCACCAGCACTTGGACCGGAATACAATTTGCCGGGGAAAGTGGTACCGCGGTAAATGTAACCTTAGTGAATAATCAGGTTACCTTGATTCCTCTAACAGCCACTTCTATGACGATTCGCGGAATCCACGATAACGCCTATTTAGGCAACACGTTGAATGTGTCTTACAACAGCGTCTATATTAGCGGCACAGCCACCGGTACTTCAACCTGGGCGTATCTTAGGAGAATGGGTAGTTCGACCACAGGAACGTTAAAAAATAACATCTTTTTTAACAATCGTACAGGTGGCTCCGTGAATCATTTTGCCTTAGGTGATCAGTCAAATGGCAACGGTACATTTACTGTGTCAAACAACCTGTATGTAGGCACAGGCATCATATCTGCAAACTTTATGGAACGTGGAACGAGCGGTATAGCAGAGAGCTTCTCTGCCTGGAAAACTGCAAAATCTGATCTAGCCTCGTACGCTTCCATAGCGTCATCCCTGTCAGCAGTAAATCTCTTCTCAGCAGCCGCAACCGGTGATCTGAATATCACGCCCGGTAATACCGAGTGCTGGTCAGTGAACGGTAAAGGCATTGCGCTTACCGGTAATGCCGACGACTATTCTGCAACCGGAGTCCGTTCCGCATCTGCGGGAACTTCCTCCGATATCGGTTCCGATGAATTCATCCCGACCGGTGCTGCTGTTAACGCGCCGACCGCAACAGCGTCAGGTCTTCCTGCCGTGAGCACCACTACCTCCTATACCGTAACCGCTAATCAGGTAGGCTCCATCGTCTGGGGTGCAGGCGGCACAGTGCCAACATCGCTGACATTCAGATACTATTCAGGTTCACAGGCACCGTCTGTTGCACCTGGTGACCGTGCATACCTGTATTACGATATCTCACAGGCAGGTGGTTCAGGCTACACCTTTGATATCACTCTTTGGTATGATGAAGGTCAGTTGAATGGAATCGCAGAAGCAGATCTTCGCCCTGCAAGAAGCACCGACGGCGGCAATACTTGGATCCCATACCTGACCACTGGTACAGGTCCTGGTCAGTATCAGATCAATACAACTGCAAATACTATCACCATCTATGGCCTTACTGAATTCTTTCTCTTTACTCTGACCAGTCAGAGCAATCCCCTACCCGTTGAACTCTCCTCATTCACTTCCTCAGTCAGCGGACAGTCGGTTAACCTTTCCTGGTCAACAGCCACCGAGGTTGATAACTACGGCTTTGAAGTACAGAAGAGTGAAAACCAGTCTGACTGGAGCACTATCGGCTTTGTACACGGCTCAGGAAACAGCAACTCAAATAAGCAGTATGCCTACACAGATCAGCAGGCAGGCACCGGCACCATCTATTACCGCTTGAAGCAGATTGATAATGCTGGCACCTTCAAGGTGTATGATCCAATCTCCGTTGAAGTTGAAATTCCGAAAGATTTCACCCTCAGCCAGAACTACCCAAATCCGTTCAATCCTGCCACAACAATCAACTATACTCTTCCCACGGCAGGGAGTATTACGCTTCAGGTCTATTCCATGAACGGTGAACTGGTACAAACCCTGATACAGGGATATCAGGCGGCAGGCAGTTACTCGGTATCGTTTGATGCAACACGCCTTGCATCAGGTACCTACGCATACCGCCTGATCACCACCGGTGCAGATGGTCAGACCCAGTCTGCACTGAAGAAAATGTTACTGATTAAGTAAAAGGAATATTAATATAAGAAACTTTCTGAGGGGTATTCCATGAGAAATATAAGATTGGAATCGCCCCTCACCCCATTGCAGGAGAGCAGCTTTCAAGGGAGATCAATAAGGAATCAAACAAACCCTATATGTGTGAGGTTACTATGAAACATGTATACATGTGTCTTCTTCTCCTGTTCCTCTTCTCCTCCAGTACACTTTACTCTCAGTATCAAATCGTTACTGATGTCTCTCAGATTGCCCTGCTGCCAGAGGCAACTTCGTATAAGATCATGAGCGGTATGCTCACCAAAGAAGTAATTGACCGGAATCTAAAATTTTCAGCCGGTGAATTGACATATGAGAACACGCTCATTCCTGTTGCGATTTATTATAGAGAGCAGCCCGACGAAGCGAAGCTCTCTGAACTCCGCTCTACCGGTGTTGTGCCCCTTCCGAACACCTGGATTCCGCCGCTTCCCAATCACCCGCTTGGCTTTATTCTTGCACAAATGCCATCTGGTGCATTCCTTCAGGTGCTCTCCATTGCATCAGTCGAAAGAATCGCACCAACATTTGAAACAGCAGAACCGAATAACAACTACGGTACTGCACAGATGGGCGCCAACAAGATTTGGGCGCAAGGTTATACCGGTACCGGTGTAAAGATCGCAATTCTGGATTCGGGTCTCGATGATTTTTATGATGGTACGGACATTCCTGCTACCTACCAGAAGCGTGATTACAGCAATTATCCAACCAGCATTGATGATAACGTGCAGAACATCACCTCCGGGCACGGGACCCATGTAACGGGAAGCGTCCTTGGCAGGGGAACGCGTTCAAATACTCACTCATCCTCAAATGGCACCGGTCCCTTTAAAGGGAGTGCACCCAATGCTGATCTTGTGTTTCTTAAGATCGGCGGGGATGCGAGTTCCTCCGCAACCGGCAATGCAATGATCGCAGCGGTTCAGGCAGCCGTTGATACATTCAATGCAAAGATCATTACCATGAGTTATGGTGGCTGGGATGCTTTTCATGATGGATCTGCAACGGTGGAACAAACATTCGACTGGGCAGTCTCAAGAGGTGTGCCCTGCTTTGTATCAGCCGGCAATGAGGCTGCAAGCAGCAGGCACTTTTCGGGCACGGTTGCAGCCAACAGCAGCACTGACTACATCACTATAAACCTGAATCAGGGAGGGTATTCCTCTTACTACGCCACCTTCAATCTTGTCTATGCCGACGGTGTAGCCAGATCCGGACTTGATCTGCAATACTTCAACAGCAGTTTTACTCCTATTGCCCGCAGCCGATTCGGTGCCACGGAAAGCACGCGGGGAACTGATCAGGAGTACTTTCAGTCAACTTCAGGTCTTACCACTGCTACATACTATGTGAAGGTTGTGAACCCAACCGCACAGCCGGTTACCTATCACCTTTATGAGTATAATGGTGGTGGTTATGTGAGGTTCGCCTCTCCCGATCCCTTTTATACAAGCGGTCACCCATCAAACGCTGATAATGTCATCTCAGTCGGTGCATATGTGTCAAGATACCAGTGGTGGGACTATACCAATACCGGTCCGTATGTCATGACTGGTCAGAATGCCCAATATCAAATCGCAAACTTCTCCAGCCGCGGTCCGCGCGTTGATGGAGGGCAGAAGCCAAATATCGTGGCACCGGGATCAGCCATCATTTCACTAAGGGATACAGATGTGCTGACTGCAACCAATGCGCTTTGGATCGATAATGACGGCACCAATGGTGGTGATGCCAACTACTATGTCATGCAGGGCACCAGCATGGCTTGTCCGCTGGCAGCAGGCACTGCGGCACTCTATTTGCAGAAGAACCCAACTGCTTCACCGGCAATTATAAAAAATGCGTTCCAGAACTTTACCTCCAAGTCAATCACCGAAGCATACCCTAATGCCACCTGGGGGTATGGTAAACTGGACATAGTGGCAGCGATGAGTTCGGCGCCATCCATTGATGGATACATGGCTGATCTGCCCTACAGCAACCTCTCTTATTTCTCTTCCGGCAGAAACAGTTTTGGGGATGATAATGACATAAAAACCCTGAAATACTATACTGATGGTACTGATATCTACATTGGGATCACCGGTGAACTGAGCAGCAATGATAACCTGATCCTCTT
>JAEXTR010000067.1 GCA_023406915.1 Bacteroidota bacterium | reverse complement strand
GAGAAAGATATTCTCAGTTTTTTTATTGAGGCTGGTAGTGCTCTGAAAGATACGGGCGTTTTGCTTTTTGATGCCAGTCTGGAATCCAACAGCTATCGCCATGCAACCAACACCCCAATTGAGTATTACTACAAAGGAATGAAGTATACACAATTAAGTGAGTTCCATGCGCTTACCAGAATTCATCTTAATACCTTCGATATCGTACTTCCAAATGGTGAAACTTTCAAAGAACAACATAAACAGAAGATTTTTCCCTTAGAGCTTTTTTTCCGGTTACTGAGAAAGTCGGGCTATTCAGCAGTCTATTGCTTTGACTTTTTTTCATTTAAAGCAGGTACACCTGCATCTGATAGAGTGCAATTTGTTGCACTGAAAGGATAGGTAATCATGCTTGTATGTAATGATGTCTGGTTCGGATATGATACAACTCCGGTTATAAAAGGATTGGATTTCCAGATGGCTGAGGGGGAGTTTGTGTTCATGATAGGTAAAAGTGGTTCGGGTAAGAGCACAATATTAAAAATGCTGTATATGGATATTCAACCAAAGCAAGGTTACATTTCTTTTGGTGGTGTTACTTCACCGGGAGCGGGTAAGTCAGAGATTGTAAAGCTACGAAGGATGCTGGGGGTTGTGTTTCAGGATTACAAGTTACTTCAGGAGAGAACGGTCTATGAAAACCTTGCATTCGTGCTTGAAGTCACGGGAACAAAGAAAAAAGATATCAGAGTGCGGATAAACGATGCTTTGATGGAGGTGGGGCTGCACGACAGAAAAAAAAGCTATCCTTCTGAACTTTCTGGTGGTGAACAACAGAGGGTGGCAATAGCACGGGCGATAATCAACAATCCGTTACTAATAATTGCGGATGAACCAACCGGAAACCTGGACCCGGTAACCTCGTCAGAGATTTTGTCAATATTTACGCAAATTAATAAGAAGGGAACTGCGGTATTCTTTGCGACTCATAATTATGATATGATCAAAAAGAATACCGCACGAATAGTAAGTGTTGAAAATGGGAAACTAAACGATATGGTGCTTAAACAGAAGCCCTAACCAGCATCCGTTTCAAATTTTCCTCTATCAGGCGGGTAACCTCAGTAACAGGGATGAGAGTATTAATCGTTGCAACAGTCATTTTTTCCCGTAACACTTCCACCACAGGCTCAGTGGTTTCGTGAAAAACATCGAGTCTCTTCCGTATAACTTCTTCTTTATCATCATTGCGCTGATAAAAACTGTCGAAAGCTCCGCAATCCGGACACTCTAGCTTGCCTTCAATCTGATCAAGAGTATAGATCATATTACATTGCTTACAGGCACGTCTGTTGGTAAGCCTTCTAACGATTTCATCATTATCAACCACAAGATTCAGTACAATAACATTTCGTATGTTAAGTTGTCTGAATAACTCATTTAATTCTTTAGCCTGGGATTCAGTACGCGGGAAACCATCAAGAATAAAACCATTCTCAAGACCAGGCCTAAATAAAGTGTCACGAATCAAACCGATCATGAGAGAATCCGGGACCAAGCCTCCGGACTTCATAATTTCCTTGGCCTGCAAACCCAGTTCAGTCTTATTCTGAACAGCTTCGCGAAGAATATCACCTGTAGAGATATGAGGTATATTATACTTTGCTGTTAAAATTTTTGCTTGAGTACCTTTACCGGAGCCGGGAGCGCCAAAAAGGAGAATGAACATAGCACCTCTAAGTAACCATCTCAGAAAATTATCTATTTGAAAGTGTATATTAACAAAGATTTATCTGACTTCAAAGCAAGCAACGATGTTTCTTTGCTCAGATTGCCTCATATCACTTACGCTTCGATTTGAAAAACTGTTTGAGCATTTCTGTGGATTCCTTTTCGAGTACGCCGGAATAAACCGGCAAACTATGATTTAGCCTCTGATCAGCGGGGATGTTGTATAATGAACCACAGGCACCTGCCTTGGGATCAAATGCGGCAAAATATAACGATCTTAGACGGGCGTGGATAATGGCACCTGAGCACATCAGACAGGGTTCAAGGGTTACAAATAAATCACAATCCTCAAGTCTCTGATTTCCAAGATAATTTGCAGCTGCTGTTATTGCGATCATTTCCGCATGGGCTGTTGGGTCATTAAGCTGAATAGTCTGGTTATAACCTCTGCCAATGATCTGATTCTCATAAACTACAACGGCACCTACAGGAACTTCACCAGCCTCCGCTGCGTACTCAGCTTCCATCAGTGCTGCATACATAAAACGGTAAATGTGTTCATCGAAAAGCAAAATTTCACCATTTTTATTTGAAGGGTTAACTATTTCATTTAATAATACGAAAATAAGGATATAATGGATAACTTTTCTAAAAGGCTGGTATGGTTTACCCTGAAATGTCATGCGAATTGGTTGGAAGATTCCCATGAAAAACATCCTGCTTGTTCAGCCTGGTGATCTGAACGATGCGCTGCATTCAGTCAGGTTCGTGACATCGATCATTCAGCATTATGCTGATGCACGCGTTTATATGATTTGTAATGGGATAACTCAGCACCTTCATGCAATGCTGAAGGGTATTACAAGGGTATTGATTGTTCCAGCATCGATGAGTGACTGGCAGAAATTAGTGTCAGAGTTTTCTGACTCGAAGGGGATTGGAAGCATTGATCTGATTATCAATCTTGAATTAAGGCGTTCCGATGATATTGATGATTTGATCGGTGAATTACCTGCCAAAGAGAAAATTGGTACGAGCCTTTCGTATGGTATTCGAACACCCTTTGAGAGAGAGTATTTCGATTCCTGCTATTCAAGAATAATAAATCTTCCGTCAGTTGCGGTTCCTGACGAGACATTGTACCGGAAATTCATTGAAGGGATGGAAATCCCTCCGTCAGGAGAATTCAATATTAATCTCAATGAGACCGATTCAGGTTTAGATAACGAAACCGTATCATCGTTAACCGACTACTTCGTGTTAATCCAATCCCAAAAAGAGCAGATTCACTATCCACCTTTGAAAAGAGTAGTACAGCTGATCAGAGATCAATACCCA
>JAEXTR010000345.1 GCA_023406915.1 Bacteroidota bacterium | reverse complement strand
ATTATAATCGTTCAAGAACGGAAATCTTATGAAACAAAAACGCATATTATGGATCGATGACGAAATTGAACTGCTTCGTTCCCACATAATTCTCCTCTCTGAAAAAGGATACGACACCTCTACTGTTACCAACGGCTCGGATGCAATCGAGATGGTAAAAACTCAGCGTTATGACCTTATCTTTCTTGATGAAATGATGCCTGGAATGGGTGGACTGGAAACATTGGCAAAGATGAAGGATATTGATGCAAATGTTCCGGTGGTAATGGTTACGAAGAGTGAGGAAGAGACGCTGATGAATGAAGCCATCGGCAGTAAAATCTCTGATTATCTGACAAAACCAGTAAACCCCAGTCAGATTCTGCTCGTCTGTAAAAAATTTCTTGAAGGGAAGCAGCTTGCAGGCCAGTATGTGGCCAAAGATTATATGCAGGATTTTAATACCATCTCAATGAGTTTGCATGACGACCTTGATGATGATGACTGGCGTGATATTTATTTGAAGCTCGTGAACTGGGATATTGAGTTGGATGCCCACCCGGACATTGGGTTGCGTCAGACGCTGAATGGGCAGCGGAAAGAGTGCAATAAAGAGTTCTCGAAATTTGTCGAAAAGAAATATGCAAAGTGGCTGAAGCTTCCCCTTCAGGAACGTCCTACGCTTACTGTTGATGTTGTTTCAGAATATTTGGTACCACAATTACAACAGCATCAGGGACCGGTATTTTTCTTTGTACTCGATTGTCTGCGTCTGGATCAGTGGATGATGATGGAAAAGCTTCTGTCCGAATATTTTAATATTAACAGAAACTATTATTATTCAATTTTACCCACAGCGACTGCATATTCACGAAATGCGCTCTTTGCCGGATTATTTCCCTCAGAAATCGAAAAATACTTCCCTGATATCTATACCGGTAATGATGATAATGAGCGAAGCATGAATAAGTATGAAAAGGAGATGCTTCAGGCTCAATTGGAAAGAAGAAGAGTCCGGTTGCGTAATGAGTCAAAATATATCAAGATAATTGATCCAGAATACGGAAGAAATTTTGAACAGAATATCCTTTCGTACCAGAATACTCATCTTACCTCTGTAGTGGTTAACTTCCTGGACATGATTGCGCACGGCAGGTCTGACTCAGATTTGCTGAAAGAGATTGCTCCCGATGAAGCAGCATACCGAAGCCTGACTGCGAGCTGGTTCAACCATTCTTCACTGCTGAATACGCTGAAAACCATATCGCGTATAAAGGATGCCTCGATTGTTATTACAACGGATCATGGTAGTATCAGGGCGCTGCGAGGTGCAAAAGTTCTTGGTGAAAAGGAGACTTCTACAAATCTCCGCTTTAAGTTTGGCAGAAACCTGAAGGTCGATGATAAGCATGCATTGTTTATTAAGGACCCGGTGGAGTACAAGTTACCCAAAAGAGCAATGACCACAAATTATATCATTGCTAAAGAGGATTACTATTTTGTTTATCCAACGGAATACCACAAGTATTTAAGTCATTATAAAGACACATTTCAGCATGGAGGCATCTCTCTTGAGGAAATGATTCTTCCGGTCATTACCCTGGGAACTCGATAATATATGATTAGTATAATTCTTCAGACAGTAGCCAGAACAGAAGATGATACTACGGCATTTGCCGCACGGTGCAGGGAGATTATTCCTGCTGGTAGTGTCGTATGTTTGCATGGTACCCTGGGCGCGGGTAAAACATTCTTCGTTAAGCGATTTGCAGAAATGGTTGGAATTAAGAATGCTGCAAGCCCGACATTCGCAATTGTGAATGTTTATCAGGGTGATCTTAAGATTAATCATTTTGATTTCTACCGGATACGGAAAAAGGAAGAGTTGCTGGATATTGGTCTGTATGAATACACATCAGATGAGGATGCCATCACCTTTATTGAGTGGGCAGATATGTACCCTGAACTTCTTCCCAGGCACCGTTTTGAACTGACAATTGATCTGCCCGAACCTCATCTTAGAAAAATAACACTGTCAAAGGTTGATGATGAATAAGCCAGTTTTAGCTATTGAAACCTCAGGCACTGTTTGCAGTGTTGCCGTTGTCTTTTCTGATACTATGTATGCCGTTTCCGATCTGCGAATCAGGCATGCTCATGCTGAGCAGATACTGTTAATGACGGAGGATGTACTCAGGAATGCCAAAGTAACCCTGGATGACTTGTCCGCTATTGCAGTATCGATCGGTCCCGGTTCGTTCACCGGTTTACGCATCGGACTCAGTGCAGCGAAAGGTCTGGCGATGGGGAGTCAGCTACCGATTATTCCTGTACCAACATTTGAAACTGCTGCGTTGCAGATTGCCAGAAGAGTACCAGCGCTGAACCGGTTTGTTTATTACAGTAAAGTCAATTCTGATGAACTGTATATTGCAGAATTTTCTGTAGTTGAAAATCGTTGTACATTTGTACAGCCATTGCAGATTATTCCGCAACATCAGCTCGGAACATTTGCTCCGCAAGTCCCCATATTTGGCGAGCCTCTGAAACTTTTCAGTGCCGAGGTTATTCGTCATGATGAAGCTTCTGCACTCTTTACAGGAATCTGGGCACTTGAGCACCAGGAACAAAAAGTTGATGATTATGATTTTTTAGAACCAATGTATATTAAAGAATTTATACCAAAGGAGATACGCTCATGATCCGTTCATTCTTACTGCTGATTGCTGTAACATTCATTACCGCCTGCGGTCAGGTAACAGGTCCCCGGATATCATCTCCAAACAATTACTATAATTACGGTGAGGTAAAAGCAGGCACCGATGTTGAATACCGTTTTATTGTTGCAAATAGCGGTGATGCAATGCTGACCATCAACAAGGTTATTAC
>JAEXTR010000270.1 GCA_023406915.1 Bacteroidota bacterium | reverse complement strand
ACCGTACATAATAAATGTCGATTGCCGCCAGGAGCAGGTTTCTGTGGGAGCTGAGATTGACTGAAGCTGCAAATTTTTTCTGCAGGGCAGCAACTTTTTTTCTGAAATCATCAGGTACAAGTCCGGGCTGAATCTTTTCGTTAGCAAGTGATGAGATACCACAAGCTGCCAATGTTGCCAGTACTTCTGTTCGCCTTCCCGGGTCCTTCCCATAGGTCAGTGTCCAAACGGCAGCTTCGATAAGTGCATATTTTGCTTCCCTGGGTTGCACTGATTTACCGTAGGTATGAAGCAGATACTCGATATGCTTTGTGGTACTGTTACCTATGATGTGGGGGTAATCTGTGTGATGGTCGAGCCCCTTCCATTCAGCTGTCATCATTCTCCCGGTTATTTTTCTTACCATATATTCAAGCGAATGAATGCAGATAACTTCAGTGGAGGTTGTTGTTCCATCCATATCCATAAGAACTGCGTCAAGACCCTTCAAAGGGAAGCTTGGGACGGGAGCCATGGGTACAATTTCAAATTCTGGAAAAAGCCCTTTTGGGTTTTTTATCGCAACGAAATCATTAGCGATTGACGCCGATGTTTTCAGAGCATCATTGGCCGATAGAACTGTGATTGATTTCATAATAATTTAAAGACCATTTTTAGAGAATGTAGGTTATATTGAAAAACGTTTGATTATATCTTCGCCAGATTGCAATAGCGACTCAACCTCTGTGGCAGACTCAGCCTCGGCGTAGATTCTGAACAGTGGTTCTGTTTCAGATGCTCTGAAGAGAATCCATCGTGAAGTTCCTTCAAGTACAAGTTTCAGCCCATTAATAATGCCACGCGAAGACAGAAACTCCTGCTTCCCGGTTATGCTAAAACCAGCGATTTTTAATGTGCTTCCCTGCGCTAGTAAAGGAAGTATCTCAAGTCTGTTATTGGCATGGGTAGGGAGGTCGATACGATTATAATGAATGATTCCGAATTCTTCCCGTTTCTGATTTGCGTATTCTGAGAGAGACTTGCAGCCAGAATTTGCAATCATTTCCATCATATAGAGTGCTGAGAGTATTCCATCTCTTTCTGGAATATGTCCCTTGAATCCGTAGCCGCCACTTTCCTCACACCCAATTGCAACAGTTTCATTGATCATCGCTTCACAGATGTACTTAAAACCGACCTGAACATCGATGACTTTTCTCCTGGGTGATTCGAATCGCCTGATCTTATCTGTCACTGACGAGGTTTTCACAATTGCTCCATGAAAGTTTCGCTTGTTGACGATATAATCAGTAAGCAGCAGAATCGTTTCCTGAGCTGAGAGCCAATCACCGTTTTCGAGCAAGACACCCAATCTGTCGGCATCACCATCGGTTGCAACCCCCAGAGCAAAACCAGGTTGATTCTGAAGTTCTTCCTTCAGTGGGACCAGGTTTTTTTCGATAGGTTCTGCGTTTCTGCCATCAAAGTCTTCCCGGGGTACGCCATAGATTGTTTTGCAGGGGATTTGGTACTCTTCCAGCATCCGTTGTAAAAGCGTACCACCAGCCCCACTCATAGAGTCGATGAGTACAGAGAGTGAGGAATCCCTGATTGTTTCAAAATCAATGATACCTTCAACATGCTTGATGTATGAGTGGAGAAAATCGACAGTATGGAATGAGTCTGAAGTCTGAACCAGTGAGGAGCCTATCAGTTTTTCAACTTCTCTGGTTTCCTCAGTAAAAAAAGGACCACCATAGGCTGCTTTAAACTTGATGCCGTTATAGACAGCCGGGTTATGGCTTGCGGTGATCATCACACCAGCGTCCAGAGAATGGTGTTTGATATAATAGGAGAGTACCGGCGTAGGAACGATAGTGTCTGAAAGAAACGCCCTGATATTGTTGCCTGCAAGTACGCGTGCAAAAATTGTGGCAAAGACCTTACTGTTGGTTCTGCCATCATAAGCCACAGCAACCTGGGGTGAGATGATTTTGTGAATTCTGGCAAGCAGGTAGTCGGAGAAAGCCTGAGCAACAGCCGCAACGTTTTTAATCGTGACTTCTGAATCAAGCAACCCGCGCCAACCATCAGTACCAAAAATGATCTTTTGTTCAGACATGATATGAGCCTTTATCAATGTTTCTGATTAACTGCATCAACGAACCATGAGGTAACAACACGTGGCCTGGTGATGACCGTACCAACAACAACACCCCATGCACCAAGGTTCATCATTCTTTTTGCATCATCGGGAGTGTTAATCCTTCCTTCTGCAAAGACCGGGATGGGGGAACGTTTTACAAGTTCTTCGAGCAATCCATAATCGGGTTTATTATCTGAAATTCTGGATTGTGTTTCGGGGGTATAACCGCTGAGCGTGGTGGACAGACAATCCGCACCGGCTTCTATACAAGCCATACCCTCATCGATAGTTGCAATATCAGCCATAATAAGGCAGGAAAGCTCCCGTTTTATGCTTCGGATAAAGTCTGGTCCGGTTAAGGATTCCCGGACTCTAAACGTACCATCAATGGCTATAATGTCACATTTTACTTCAATCAAATCCAATACATCCTGTTTTGATCCCGTGATTCTGACAAATCCATCATCAAAATATGATTTAATCAGTCCGATTACGGGAACAGAAACATGCTTTTTGATCTCTGCCGCTTTTGCCTTTCCTTCAGTGCGGATAGCCACAGCTCCCCCCATGATGGCAGCTCGGGCAAACAATGAAACACCTTCTGGTGAATTAAAAGGATCATCACCTTCTGCCTGGCATGAAACAACGAGCCCATTACGCAGGGCCTGAAACACGTGGTGCATCGATTTCTTTAAAAATTATGGGATAAACCATGAAATATACTGAAAAATACACCCTGATTTGCCCGAGAGATAGAAGGGAATCAAGAAATTTTGTGTTTTCTTCCACTTGAATGCGTTTTCTTTGAAGCAGGCATTGCTCATTGGGTGGAGTTTTTGTGATACAATGCATTCTGGTCTAAAAATATTTAAATTCTTTGGCAGTTAATGTTGGAAATTGTATTTTTCTTTAAGCAATAAAAATCGGTTTATTGCTGATGAGTGCCTTCCTTCCTCATAGATCACCGAAGGAGGTTTGCCGCAAGACAGCGGTAAAATTATAAGAGAACTTATAAAACGAGGTACTTATGGCAGGGAGTGGTTTCAACCCATTCGCTATGGCGCAAGCTCAATTTGACAAAGCAGCCGACATATTACAATTAGATGAAGCAACCCGTGCGTTGCTCCGTGAACCTATCAGAGAATATTCATTCAGCATTCCCGTTAAGATGGACGATGGCACCCACAAAGTGTTCCGTGGATTCCGTTGCCAGCATAATGACGCCCGTGGTCCAAACAAGGGCGGAATCAGATTCCATCCTCAGGAAACCATTGATACCGTGCGTGCACTGGCAATGTGGATGACCTGGAAATGCGCTGTTGTCGATATTCCTCTTGGTGGTGGAAAAGGCGGTGTGGTATGCGATCCGCATAATCTGAGCCCCCGTGAACAAGAAAATATCTGCCGTGGCTGGATCCGCCAACTGGCAAAGAACGTTGGTCCCTTGCAGGATGTACCGGCTCCGGACGTAATGACTAATCCACAGCACATGCTCTGGATGCTTGATGAATATGAAGCCATTCATGGCGCAAAATATCCTGGTGTTATCACAGGTAAACCTCTCGGTATGGGCGGTTCAAAAGGCAGAACACAGGCTACAGGTTATGGAGTTATCTATACCGTTCGTGAAGCGCTGAAGCTTTTGAATATGAAGCCTGAAACCTCCACCGCAGCCGTTCAGGGATTTGGTAACGTTGCACAGTATGCTATTGAATTGTTCACCAAGATGGGTGGTAAGGTTATCTGTGTATCCTGCTGGGATCAGAAGGATCAGAAATCATACACTTACCGGAAAATGACCGGTATCAACCTGCCAGAGTTACTGAGCATTACTGACCGTTTTGGCGGTATTGATAAGACCAAAGCAGTTGACCTTGGGTATGAAATTCTCGATGGTGAAGCCTGGCTTGAACAGGAAGTTGATATCCTGATTCCTTCAGCTATCGAAAACCAGATCAGAGAAGACAACGTTCGGAAGATGAAACCATCTGTAAAGATTATTGCTGAAGGCGCAAACGGTCCTACCACCCCTGAAGCTGATGCAGTTATCAAAGA
>JAEXTR010000269.1 GCA_023406915.1 Bacteroidota bacterium | reverse complement strand
CTTCACCACTGGTGGCAGTATTCCTGGCGTAGGTGTTGACTATGCTTTCTCTGCGGCAGCCTATAAGGCCAAGCTGAATACCGTTACTGAACCGATCAAGGGACAGCGCGGCATCTACCTGGTCAAGGTGACGAAACGTGATGCTTTCAATGAGCAGGCGTATAAGTCACAGCGTCAGTCGCTCATTCAAACCCTTCTTCAGGAGACCAGGTCATCACTGGCTCAGGAATGGTTCCGAGTGAAGGAAGCTAACTCAGATATTACCGATAACAGACGGAAATTCTACCAGTATTAAAATCCGTTCCATCGGAACTAATCCCTCTCATAATCCAAGGATAATGAGAGGGATTTTTTTTATCTTTGATGGAATAAGTTTTACCCAATGAAGACACTCTTTATCATATTGTCCTTTCTTCTGCTGAGCACAGTCTCAACAGTCGCACAACAGTGGTCAGTTGTTGCAGAAGGAAACTATATCACCCGTGAAAAAGTATATCCTTATCCTACGGTAAAGGAGTATGATATCAGAAACTTCTCGTATGCAGAGGACCATCACTTTTCTCCATCCCTTACACTCAGATTCCAGCTTTCAAAGTCAATGACTGCAAGCCTCCGAGCAGAATTTCTGAGTGATAAAAATACACGAAAAATGACTGTTGCCTCCATTGGTAAAACCATGCTTGTTGATGCGGAAGAGTCAATCATCATGATCCCTCTTGAACTGATAATGTTGTATCGCCTGCCTTTCTCCAGTTCAGATATTGATTTCCAACTGTTCGGCGGGATCGGTTTCTATCCTGCTATGGTAAACAGAACGATTGGCACTATCACCTCAACTACACAGTCATTCGATGACTTTATCAATATTCTTGCTGGTATTGGTATGGAGTATTACCTCTCCTCAGATTTCTCCCTTACCTGGAAGATGATATTCAGGGATGCACAATCCCTGGTTACCTCATCATTTAGTGCATCGGAGGGTATCTATAATGGGGTACCGGTAACACTGGGTAAACGGGATTTTGATACCAGACTGCAAATGTATGGTACACTCTTTTCTGCAGGTGTGGCGTGGCACTGGTAGATAATCCACCCGCTAAGGTTCATATTTATCTTACCGGATTCATGTGCTCTGGAAAGTCTACTGTCGGCAAGATATTGGCAAATGCTATTGGATGGAATTTTACCGATCTGGATGCGTATATTGAAGAACAGGAAGGAATCTCTGTTCCAGAAATCTTTGCACAGAGGGGGGAAGAATATTTTCGTAAGAAAGAAGCTGATATTCTTACCCTGCTCGCAGGTGGTGAGCGACAGGTAATTTCACTGGGGGGTGGTACCATCTATTATTTTGCTAATCTTGAGCAAATCCTGCAAACAGGCTGGCTTATCTATCTGAACGTGCCATTACCCGAAATCTATCGCCGCCTGAAGTTTAAAACAAACCGGCCCTTGTTCCAAACCTCAGCGAGTATTGTGGAAAAAACAGAAGGAATGAAAAAGATACAGGATCTCTTTGATCAGAGGCGCCCCTATTATGAGCGCGCTGATCTGATAATCGAATCACACAGTAAACCCGTTGGCGTTACTATTGACGAAATCGTAAAGCGCCTCAAACGGTTAGGAATTATAACTTATGACTGATATCGTAACTCCGGTGATGCAACCGGATCATCCATTTCCATACCCTGTGTATATCGGGTCAGAAGGGCTTGGCTCCATTGTCACCCGGATAAAGTTTATAGGCTCAGCAAGGTTATTCGCAGCAGTCGATGCAAATGTTGCTGATCTGTATAGTGAGGAGTTAACCTCACTATGTAATACGCTTGGCATAATACAGAATCCATTTATTCTGCCTCCCGGTGAATCTGCCAAAGATATTGAAGTGATCCTGGAAATGTGGCGCTATCTGCATGGCGTTAACGCAAACCGGGACGATGCTCTGGTTATTATTGGTGGCGGGGCATCCGGTGATGCCGCGGGCTTTGCTGCATCAGTATTTAAGAGGGGAATGCAGATAATTCACATACCAACTACACTCATTTCAATGGTAGATAGCAGTATCGGTGGTAAAACGGCTATAAACTTCAATAACATTAAAAACACAGTTGGTACATTTACCCGCCCGAAAGCTGTATTTATCCTGCCTGCATTTTTGTCAACACTTCCTGATGATCACTATTACTCAGGTATCGGTGAGGTGATGAAGTATGCCCTAATTGGACATGAAGATTTATATAGGAAACTCCTGTCAGCCCTGCCCGGACTTATACAAAAAGACCCTGATGTGCTTACCGACGTGATTGCAGAATGTGTACGGTTCAAGGCAGAGGTGGTTGCAAACGATGAAAACGATACTGGAATCAGAAGGATTCTGAATTACGGGCATACATTCGGTCATGCATTCGAAATGCTTTCAAAGTCAGGTATGACACACGGTGCAGCAGTTGTGTTGGGTATGAAAGCTGTAATATTTACCGCGTCAAAATTGGGAATTGCAGTAAAAGATACCGAATTAAGAGCGGAAAAAATTCTCGGTTTCTTCCCTGAACAGTATCTGCAAGATACATTTGACCCGGGAGAAGTTGTAGAAGTGATGAAACAGGATAAGAAAAATGAGAGTAACCGGATTACATTGATGCTCTTACAGGAAATTGGTCTCCCGCTGGTTCGGCGTGAATTCTCGGCTAAACAAATAAAACAAATTCTTAGCGAATTTTTATCGATATAGTTTTTTGAGTGAGCAAAAAGGCAGTTTAAAATAAAAAAAACTGCCGAGGAAGAGGGCAAAAACCCCGGCAGCTGTGTGTGTTACTATAAGGAGGGTGCTAGATAGAATATACTTCATTCTTGCATAATTATATTATCAAAATCAGTGCCAAAAAAATCATTTGAAATGAGAAAAAATTGTAAACGTATTCACATTTTTTTTCTCAATCTGTAAAACTATTTTCAAAAGTTAGAAGCAGAAAGAAACGATGATGATCTTTAACGAAAACATTGCAAAAATAGATTACCGTTCAGAAATAATCCGCCTCAAAAAAGAAAAAAATGCCGTAATACTTGCGCACTATTATCAGGAATCAGAAATCCAGGACCTGGCTGATTTTATTGGTGACAGCCTTGAGCTTGCCCGAAAAGCGAAGGCAAGTTATGCCGATATCATTGTCTTCTGCGGGGTACACTTTATGGCTGAAACGGCAAAAATCGTCAATCCGGAACGCATAGTACTCCTACCAGACCTGGAAGCAGGTTGCTCACTGGCAGATAGTTGCCCCGAAGCAGCATTCAGGGCATTCAGGGAGCAACACCCTGATCATGTTGCCATTACCTATATTAACTGTTCCACACAAGTGAAGGCACTCAGCGACATTATCTGTACATCCAGTAATGCGGAAAAAATAGTTGCCTCTGTTCCCCCCGGTACACCAATTCTCTTCTCTCCTGATAAAAATTTGGGA
>JAEXTR010000259.1 GCA_023406915.1 Bacteroidota bacterium | reverse complement strand
TCTGCGGGACAGGTGCGCGGTATCCGTGCCTCACTTCGCCTGGCTTTCCATTTTGGCCTTTTCCAGGCAATGATGCCTGTGGCAGGATGGTTTCTGGGAAAAGGATTTGAATCGATCGTAAAGGAGTATGATCATTGGATTGCATTTATTCTGCTGGTGCTGATTGGTGGGAAAATGATACTGGAGGCTTTTTCTGACAGTGATGAGCAGAAAACAAACCCATCGAAGGGGATGACGATGGTGATGCTCTCCGTTGCAACCAGTATTGATGCCCTAGTGGTGGGGTTCAGCCTGGCACTTGTGGATATCTACATCTGGACTTCAGCCGCGATTATCGGCATCATCACCGGTTCGCTTTCTTTCGCAGGGATATACCTCGGGAAGCGCCTCGGTCAGCGATTCGGAAAAACCATGGAAATGATAGGCGGACTGATCCTGATCGCAATCGGCACAAAAATTCTCCTGACCTTCTGACAGTCAGAACTCTTTTGATTGTACCGTCTCTCCGGCCTCGTTATACTCACTACTCTTTTTCAGTGTACCGGCTTCATAATGATCCCTGTACCAGAGTGAACCATTGTTCCGGTAAATGAGTGTCTCGCCGTTCAGGTTGTTGTTGGCAAACAGCTGTTGCGTCCAGAGGGTGCCATTCTCGTAAAAGGTCTTTGCAACCCCTTCCCGTTTACTTTTTGAGTAGGGTACTTCACTTTTCAGCGCACCGCTTTCATAGTAAGTCTTTACGATGCCTTCAGATTTATTGTACTGATATGGATGAATGGTTCTGAGCGCACCGTCTTCGTAGAAATCGCGTGACTCACCATGGAGCTTTCCATCCAAAAACTGGTAGAATGATTTGAGCTGCCCGGAAGGGTAGTACCAGAATGCTGAATCCTGCTGCAACCCGTTTTTGAAAAACACTCGTGCTGAAACGGCACCATTGGGATGATATTCGTAGCTCCACCCTTCGCGGACACCCTTACTGGTCTCCGAAAGTGAAAGCAGTTTACCATCTGGATAAAATGTTCTGAATGATCCTTCGTACATCCCGTTCTGATAGAATCCTTGCTCTTTGACCATCCCGGAGGGGTAGAAATTGCTCATCTCACCTGTACGCATGTTATGAGTATAGTTTACGGATTCACGCAATACTCCGGTTTCATAATACTGATACTGCATACCGTTCAGCTTCCCCTGATAGTACGATGCGATCTCACGGATCACACCCGAAGGATAATAGTAGTATGAAGTGCCGTGCATCTGGGAGTCTGCCATGGCAATCTTTTCCTTCATCACACCATCAGGATACCGGTTGATCTGGTGCTCCTGCGCCTGAAGTCCGGTAAGTAAAATGATGGTATAAAGAAGGGTGAACACTGTCTTTCTGGTCATTACTTCCTCGTTACTGTATTGCCGTTTTCATCAAAAACTTCCTGGGAGAGGAGCGCATCATTGCTGTAGCGGGATACCGACTTCCTGACACCCGTTCCAAAAAACTCGGTGCTTGTGCCGTTCATCTTTCCGTTCAGATATTCAGTTTGCTTAATCAGGCGCCCCTGAGTATTGTAATACTTTGCGATACCGTTCAGTTCACCTTCCTCATACAATTCAAGGCTAGCGAGGAATCCGTTCGGGTGAAACTTCTTCACTTCGCCATGATATTTTCCCATGGAAAAGGTTTCTGAAGTCAGGAGTTTTCCGCTCTCGTCGTAGCTGAGGGAAATACCGTTCGGCATATCATCAGCGTAAATGCTTTCGCGCTTCAGTTCACCGCCGGGAAAAAACTCTTTAACATCCCCAAGCTTCATCTCGTTAAAGTAGTCACACTTCAGTGCAACCACACCATTCTCATACAGCTCAATCGCAGGTCCCTGAAGCTTTCCTTTGACATATTTCTTTTTACTTTTCAGGAAACCACTTTCATAATACTCCAATGCTTCTCCGTCTTTCACGGCATCAATCAGATACACTTCTTCCTTCAATGCACCATTATCGTAGTATGCCCGCTGTACTTTTTCTTCAGATTCAAAGTTACCCATATAGTCATACCGTCTGCGAGTGAGTAACTGATCATTCTGATACATATCCCGTACACGAAGATAGCCGGACATATCAAACAGCTGTACTTCACCTTCAATCTTATCACGCACATACACGGCAGAAACCGCAACCTTGCCGTTTTCGTGATACACCAGTGTTTTACCCTCCTGCTTGCCGTCAACAAACAGGCGTTCAACCTCTATCTTTCCGGATTCATAATACGTCACGGACAATCCTTGCAGCACACCGCTGGTGTACATCCAGTCCCCCTGCAGTTCTCCTGTCTTGTAAAAGGTTTTGGTTATCCCTTCCAGGCGGTCATCAATATAAAACTGTTCTGCCCACAGTTCACCGCTTTCATAATACCAGTACGACTTACCTTCCCGTTTCCCGTTTTGATAATTCCAAACTCTGCTGACCAGTCCTGAAGGGAAGTACCACTTTGACTGACCATGTTCCATGCCGTTTTCAAAGTTCCATTCTTTCCAGATTCTGCCGTTGGGGTAATACTCCTTGTGCATGCCGTGGATTTTGCCGTCCAGGTACTCACTCTTTGTGCGCAGCTTTCCATTCGGGTAAAACTCCTCACGGACCTCAGGGATCAGTGTGGAATCCTGTGCGTGCATAGCGACAGAGCACAGGAGTATGAATGCGATAACGATATACTCTAATTTTTTACTCAAATCCATAATTCGGTTTAATACAATACGCAAAGTACACCGATTTCCGCTGAGAGGAAATAGCAAGAAATTACTCTTTTCGGGTGGGTGGGGTTCTATGAACAGGATTTTATCTTGTTTCAGATGATATGCTGCACCCCGCCCGCTTTATAACGGGCGGAGTACAGAAAGAAATCAGGGGATAACTTTAAAGATGGAATCGAGAACGGTACCGTCAACCCATTTAACGATGGCGACAACCTCGTTTGGATCAACTTTGGGTTTTGCGGGTTCACCGCCACAGATGGCATCAACCTCCGCCTTGATCTCCTGAATTGTTTTGATCGGAAGTAAACTCCCTTTCACTGCTTCCAGCAGATCGGTACGGCGCGGATTGATTGCAATGCCCCGTTCGGTGATGATAACATCCACCAGCTCACCAGGTGCACACAGTGTCGTTACGCGGTCAAGAATAACGGGTACTCTATCCCTGAATGACGGAATCGCCAGGATGGAGCACTTTGAGAAGAGGCAGTTTTGCCATCCTCCGATGCCGTGCAGCAAGTAACCATCTGAGTGTGAAACCACATTGGCATTGAAGTCAACATCAACTTCTGTTGCTCCCAGCACTGCCGTATCCACAATGGATGCAAAGTTACCCTTACCGTGGTAATTGTAACTGGTAAAAGGGCTGGTATTGACATGGCCGGGGTTTTCACGCATGGAGCGGACACCCTCCAGATCGAAGGTCTGTCCGTCAAGAATATAATCAGTCAAACCTTCTTCAAGCATCTCAACCAGATATTTGGTACTGCCGCCGCGGATAAACCGGGCTTTGATTCCCTTTTTCTTCATCCGTTCTTTCAGGAACACTGCAAATGCCAGGTTTGTGCCACCGGCACCCGCCTGGAATGAGAATCCGTCTTTCATGATTCCGGATTCCTCCAGGAATCTGGCAATATACTCTGCGATGAGCAGACGGTCAGGACTCTTCGTGACTTCTGTGGTACCCGATACGATCTTTGAAGGATCACCGAGTGTTTCAACCTCAACCACATAGTCCACATTGTTACCCTGAATTTGCCATGGTACGCATGGGAACGGAACCAGGTTATCGGTTACAACGATTACCCGGTCAGCATACTCAGAGTCTGCAAGCGCAAATCCGATCAGACCGCAGGCTGATTTACCATGCGATCCGTTCGCATTACCAAATGGATCTGCGGTTGGAGCGGCAATAACCGCAATATCAATGTGCACTTCACCATCCTGTACAGACTGATACCTGCCTCCGTGTGACCTGAGGACTCCCACACCCTTCATCTTTCCTTCCGAAGTGTATCGTCCCAGAGGTCCGTTCATACTTCCTTCGATATGATGAATGGTGCCATCCTCAAGATACTGGATCAGGTGCTGGTGACAGGGGAATGAAGCGCTGGGGAACCATCTGATTCCCTTTACACCCATTTCTTTAATGGTGTCAAATAACAGGTTTGTTACCACATCACCGTTGCGCAGATGATGGTGGGTGGAGATCGTCATACCATCCCTGATACCTGCGCGGATCAGCGCCTCTTTCAGGGAAGGGAGAACCTTGTTACCGTCTTCAGGATAATCGGCATTCGTTCTGATGAGTGGTTTTGCCTTGTATCCCTCCGGATGGTGCTTTCCGATACCCTTATACGGAATCTGGGGAGTACCATTCACTTCGGCGGGTACCATTCTGCCGGCTGCATTCTGGATCATCTTCATGGTTGTACCTCACTTTCCGTATGTTCTGCAGGGAGAAGACCATTCAACTCAGCCAGCCGCAGGGTGTTCATAGCGCGCTTAACCACCGGTGGATCGATCATCTTACTGCCGAGGGAAACAACTCCCAGACCCTTTGCCGTGGCGTCATCAAATGCCTTCTGGATGGCAAGTGCCTTATCGATCTCTTTCTGCGTTGGTGCAAATGCCTGATGAATCACTTCGATCTGACGGGGATGAATGCATCCTTTTCCTTCAAATCCCAGTGACTTTGCCTCAAGCACTGACTGGCGCAGTCCTTCCATATCGGCTACATCAGAAAATACTGTGTCTATTGCCTGAATGCCAGCTGCCTTCGCAGCATTGATCACCATGGAACGGGCAAAGAAACTTTCCCGTCCTTCCAGTGTCCGTTCTGCGCCAATGTCTGCTGTGTAATCTTCAAGACCCACTGCAAGTGCGCAGTTCAGGGGGGACGCAGCAGCGATATCATAAGCCTTGAGTACACCCAGGGCGGATTCAATGATCGGCATCAGATATACAGGACGACTGGTCTTGTGTTTCTTCCTCAGCCGGTTGATTTCCTTTTCAATGTCATGGATCTGCTGTGCAGATTCGCATTTCGGTACCAGGATGACATCAATATCATTCGGTACAATATACTGCAGGTCATCCAGCCCTTTTGGTAACTGATTGATACGCACCATTCTTTCACAGCCGTAAAAGTTTACTGAGCGTAATGCATTCCGTACCAGCAGGGCTGCTGCATCTTTTTCAGCAGGTGCTACACTGTCTTCAAGGTCAAGAATCACACCATCGGGGTTATGCAAACCTGCATTCACAAAGAACTTAGGTTCATTCCCGGGCAGATACAGCCGTGAACGGCGTAACCGGTCCCGGCTCGTTTCCGGACGCGGGGCATTCAACATCTCTGGCAGATACTCTTTGGTGTTCTCAGGAAATGCGCGTTTCACCGCAGCCTCAAACCGTGCTGCAAGTACAAACGGTAATGCACCTGCATCTTCACAGGTAATGGCAACCCCCTGTAATCCGAAATGAGCTGCCAAATCGGATAATGCAGTACGGAGCGAGGCTCCGTACATGCTTTCAACTTTTGTCTTCAGGGTGATGGTAACCTCAGTACCCCCGATGCTTTCAATTTGAATGAAGCAGTCGGATCGTACTGAAGGTCCCTGTTTCCCCGCTGAAGCGGTGCGTGTTGCTGTCATAGTTCACCCGCTCCGCTTATACAATCAGGGATTTCATAAAGTCACGGGCTGAAAGGTTTTCGCACCCAAAGATGCTGTCTTTAACTCTCTTCTGTCCGGCTTCATCCAGCAGTGATGCTGCAAGTGCGTTAAACTTGTTATCCAGGTCTTCCATCGTCATGGGTTCACGCGGATCACCCTTAGGGTATTCAAGGTATTCGCTGAATTCTCTTCCGTCTTTCGTCTTTACCACTACTTTGGAAGGCTGCTTTGCAGGGAACATCTTTTCGAATTCAACTGATGCTTCACCCTTGATCCGGTCAATCACTTCCCAGATTCTTGGGTCTTTCAACTTTTCATCCGAGAACGATTGTGTGGTAATCTTGTGATCAACCAGTGCTGCTGCTATGCAGTAAGGGAGTGAGTGATCTGCGGTTTCCCGTGATTCAGGACGGTACTTATGCGGATCAAAGAGGATATCGCATGCGCGGGCGATTGTGGTGATCGTTACCGATTCAATGTTATCATAGCTGATATTGTTATTGACCACTGATTTTAGCGTTGCAGTGATATGGGTATGTGTCAGCGCCTCAGTGGGGAATGCCTTCATGCTGCATTCAAGAATCTTATACTTTTCACCCAGACCGCCCAACAGTGCATCCATATCCCATGCGGGTCCGAATACATCCATCAGTCCTTCTTTCCCTTCGAACACCGCTTCCGTACCACTGTACCCTTTCTGTGCCATCAGTGCGGCAAATACGCCGCTCTGGGTTGCCATGGGATCAACGGTATTCTTCATCATGGTCAGTTTACCAGCAGTAGGGCAGCCAATGGTGTGATTATGGCAGCCATTGATGCCGATGGCATTCACCATCTGATCAACAGTAAGTCCAAGAATCTTACCAGCCACGATCGGGGAAACAAACTGCGTCAGTGTTGCATGATGCCATTTCCGTTCACGTACACCAGGCTTCCCGAACTCGCATAAGCGCTGTTCAAATTCATAGGCAAGCACGATGGCAGTGATCACATCTTTCATCGATGCGCCGACTTTTTCTGCAACAGAAAGAGCAGCAGGAATAATATCAGACGGATGGGAAGGATCTTCCTTCCAGTAGATATCATTGAAATCGAGCGCACGAATCATCAGACTATTGACAAGCGTGGCATTCACAGCCGGCATCTTATCACCGAACCCTATGACGGTTGCTTCTTCAGCGCCCCCCATCTCAAGATAGATGTCGCGCATGATGTTCACATCCTTCGTCTTTACTGCACCGTATGCACATCCAACGGAGTCATACAGATAACGCTTTACTTCCATGACTACATCTGCAGGGAGCTGCTCATATTTCAGTCCGACTGCAAATTCAGCTATTTGTCTTGCTATTGATTTTTCCATAATAATTCTGTTTCCTGTTATTGTTGTAAGTTTTTAATAACCCAGTTTTCGAGACCGCCGGTAACGATCAATTCCTGTGCGGCTGCGCCGACAGGACCCATCATAAGTTCAGTGTCTTCGAATGTCATCCTGGATGCTGCAAAATCAATCTTTACCTGTATGCCTGTTTTCACGGTGAGCTGCGCAGTTCCGAACCGTTCTTTCATCATATTGACGAGTTCGGGAATTTCAAGCACGAGGAAGCCGTTGTTCAGCGCATTCCGCTTGTAGGTCTCGCTTGCACTGCCGCAAATCACCAGACGGATACCACGGAATTTCAATGCGGTTGCTGCCTGTTCCCGTGAGCTGCCGGTACCGAAGTTGTAACCACCAACCAGAATGTCGCCTTCCTTTACCAATGTACCAAAGGCGGGATCATAGTTTTCCATCACAACTTTAGCCTGATCTGCCGGGGTGAAATCATCATTGTAGGTATATTTACCGGGATAGATACCGTCGGTGTTCAGGTTATCCTGGTGGCACCAGATCAGTTCACCTTCCACCACCGGCGGGAATCCATCGATGATCGTAACTTTGCCTGCGGGCACTGCCTGCTTTACCGGAGCGGTGATCTGTGCTGAAAGTTCAGCGGCATAGCTGCCTTCTGCATAGTCAATGAAACCGGTGAGTGCACTGGCAGCCACCACAGCGGGGGAAGCCAGATAGGCGAACGCAGCGGGAGATCCCATTCTCCCCTTGAAGTTCCGGTTTGTTGCCGAAATACCTACTTCACCATCCTGCAGTAATCCTCTGCCTAACCCGATGCAGGGACCGCATCCTGGTGGCAATTCAATGGCACCGGCTTCCAGCAATGCCTTCCAGTCTCCTGATGTTTCTGCTGCAGCCTGAACCTCTGCGGAAGCAGCTGAGACATAAAACTCAACGCCCTCAGCGATCTTCTTCCCTTTCAGCACGGCGGCGGCTTCTGCTATATCTTCAAAGCGGCTGTTCACGCATGATACCAGATATGCCTTGTGCACTTTGATCTTCTGATTTTTAGCTTCTCCCACAGTCATCATTTTTTTGACCGTGTTGGGACCTGATATACAAGGCTGTACTGTGGATAAATCCAGCGTAAGTACCTTCGTGTAGTACGCATCGTTGTCAGGATGCAGCGAAGGTATTTCTGCTTCGAGTCTGGCGATTGTGGCATCATTCAGGCGCGGGTGTACACCATTGCCATCCTGATCAGAAGGCACGCCGGCTAATCCGCGTTTTGCGATATGTGTAGCCCGTTTTTTGAGCCAGTCAATGGTTTTACTGTCGATTGGGAAAACCCCTGCAAGGGCTCCCCATTCAGTTGTCATGTTCGCAATGGATAACCGCTGATCAATGGTCAGGTTCGTTACACCTTCACCATCAAACTCAATGGCGTAGTTGAGCACTTCATCCTGATTGAAGTAACCGCACAATGCAATGATGACATCCTTCCCGGTTACCCCTGGTTTCAGGGTGCCCTGTAAGATCACCTTTGCAACCGGTGGAATCTGCCACCAGGTGCGGCCTGTTGCCCAAATGGCTGCTGCATCGGTCCTTACTATCGGGGTGCCAAGACATCCTAATCCACCGTACATATTGGAGTGACTGTCAGATGCTACTACCATAGTACCGGGGAAGGCATATCCTTCCTCACACATGATCTGATGACCAATACCCCTGCCAGCGGGATAAAAATCGGCACCCATGGAACGGGAGAAGTCTTCAATCTTTTTATACTTGGCAATGTTTGCTTCTGAAGTGTCCTGGATGTTATGATCCAGCGTATGCACAACCTGTCTGGGGTTGGCAAGTGCCTTTGCACCAATCTGCTTAAATTTTGGTATCACAGCTCCGGTATTGTCATGCGTCATGACATGTGCGGGGCGTATCGAAATGAAGTTGCCGCTGTACACCAGTTGACCCGGCTCCAGCCCAACGGCAGACTTCTGAGCTATTTTTTCAATTCTGTTCTGACCCATGGTATGCCTCACTTGAACGGATCAAAGCTGACGAAATCGGCATGATGCACAATGATCGATTCGGTTGTGCGCATTCCCAGATCGCCTTCCTTACTGTGCGTACCGATGATATGCTGAACATCAGCCGGTAAACCAAAACGGTCAGCAACGGCAATACCACTGAAGGGGTGGCGAACCAGTTTGCCGGCGTAGCTGGTGGTCAGTTTTCCGTCAACAATTTCATACTCAAGCAGCTTGCCCACATCAATCAGGATAGCGCCAGCGATCAGGTAATCCATATTGATGGATATCTGATCTCCGAAGTTTTTCTTCATGATATTTGCGATTTCGACGGCTAATTGTACAGCGGTGCGCTTATGGTTCATAAAGGAGATCGTGCAATTTTTAATCAGGAGAGAGAAAGGGATGGTCTCAAGGTCTTCAGGGGCAAGGGGACTGTTTTCAATTGCATACACCCAGCAATCAAGTACTTTTTCACGCAGTGTTTCATCCTGAATCCATTGTATTTCCGGCCAGATATTTTTTACTTTTTCACGCATTGACATAGTTGGAACTCCATTACAGTTTAAAAGGTGAGAGGCTGTCCTTTCCGGACAGCCTCATGGATCAATTATTCGTTAGCGGTTGAATGACCGGATAGTCATTCACAAGATATTTACAGCTTATCAGCTATCGCCTGTGCCATTTCCAGAGTCTTGGTATCGCCACCCATATCATAAGTCCTTGCTTTACCTTCCAGGATAACATCGGCTACTGCTTTCTCAAGTCTGGTACCCATTTCAGTTTCACCCAGCCAGTCAAGCATCATCTTTGCTGCAAGGATCGTGGCTATCGGATTTACTTTATAGAGTCCAAAGTATTTCGGGGCTGATCCGTGGGTAGGTTCAAATACGGCAAGTTCCTTACCGATGTTACCTGAACAACCGAAACCGAGACCGCCAACCATCTGAGCACACAGGTCACTGATGATATCGCCGAACAGATTTGGTGCAACCAGTACATCATAATTGAAAGGATTCTTCAGCAGCCACATGGTCATGGCATCGATGTTGGCATCATCCATCTGGATTTCAGGATAATCTTTCCGAACTTCCTTTGCGATCTCAAAGAACAATCCATCGGTCGCACGCACAACATTGGCTTTGTGTACAATCGTTACCTTTTTGCGGTTGAACTTACGGGCAAAATCGAATGCTGCACGGATGATTCTTTCTGATCCCTTGCGGGTATTGATCTTGCAGGAGATTGCGTACTCATCACCCTTCAGATGACTGAATGCACCGAAAGGTTTGGAAATCTGTTTCAGGGTTGTGGCTAATTCATCCGGTACGGGATTGAACTCAACACCGCAGTACAGATCTTCAGTGTTTTCTCTGAAGACGACCAGATCGATACCTTCCTTGAAGTTGAGGGGGTTACCCGGATATGCCTTGGTAGGACGCAGGCAGTTATACAGATCAAACATCTGACGCATGCGTACGATCGGTGAACGGTAAATGAGTCCTTTTCCCTTCAATTCAGGAATAAGCTCGGCTTCTGCATCTTTTACGGGTTTGGAAGTGATCGCGCCAAACATGGCGGCGTTGACATTTTTCAGTAGTTCAACAGTTCTGGCAGGGAGTGCATCTCCTTCTTTGCACCAAAACTCCCAGCCAATATCCCCGTGGATATATTCGGCGTCAAAATTCAGTTTATCCAGTACAATTTTTGTTGCTTCCAAAACTTCGATACCGATGCCGTCTCCCGGCAACCAAGCTATTTTGTATTTAGCCATACGAGCTCCTGATAACTTTTTCGTGAGTAATATTGTGATATTGTGTTGGTGATTCTTGTAAACAGTTTTTTTGTATCTTTGGGGAAAGTACACAGAAAAACGGGAATACAGTTAGATAAATTTGCTAAGTTTTCTTGTATCAGAAAAGGAAAATCGGTAACAAAGGGGCGATTCCTGCTGAAAAGTTTTCCTGGAGATGTCCTGGTACGGCTTTCAGGGCTCTGCCACTTGAGGAGTATGAGTATACAAAATCAGTTTACTGGGTAAAAGAGGTATCAATGCAATTGTTTGACGTGTACTGGATTGCGGTTTGGGTGGCTGCAGCCGGTTCCTTTATCATTTCATTTATGTTTTTCCGCTTCAGAAATCAGCGGGAAAATCTGTACGCCGCAATGATGATGGTGGTTTGCGGAGTCTGGGCGCTTGCGGCAGGTATGAAGTTTGCCTCCGTTAGCTGGCAGATCATTGGAGTGCTGGTTTCTATTGAATATCTTGTCGCAACTGCACTCGGATTCTTTTACCTTGCGTTTATCGCTGAACTTACTGGCTACCGTGTTTTCGCGCGCGTGCCGTATCTCAACCTGTTCTTTTCTCCTGCTCTCCTCCATTTTTTTCTCCACCATGCTGGTATTCTTTCCGGACAGGAGTCTCCAGCATCCGGATTTCCCGCTACCCCCTCTCAGATAATCGACTCCCGTGTTGGCTTGACTTCCTGGAATGCTGCAATGACGGTCTATGCTTACATTCCAATCGGTATCGGTGTTGTCTTGCTGATTATCAGAGCCTTAAAAGTTCTCAGTTTTTACAGAATGAAATATCTGTTGATCCTGGCTGCATCTGCGCTTCCACTCCTCATTGATAACTTTTCAAAAACTGGTCTGTACCCACTGGTTGATGTGGAACTCGCCCCGCTCCTCTTTCCGGTCTCGGGTATGCTGATTCTGGTTGCCCTACGGACTTTTAGGGCACTAAATATTCTTCCTGTAGAATATAAGCACCTGCTTAATGTTCTTCCATCAGGTTTACTCTATCTGAGCCGTAATAGGCAGCTTGTTGAGTGGAATGCAGCCTGCGAGCAATTGCTCGGTCTCAATTCTTCACACCACGGTGCTTCTGTTTCTGATCTGCCGTTTCAATGTCTGGCAACAGCAGTGGAGAGGTCTGTTACAGAAGAGTGTGTCCGTTGTGATCATCCTGTCATGGAAGGCAGGGTTGTTGAATTGCGCTGCTCAGCACTACAGGTAAAACAAGGGTTTAGCGGATTTGTGGTATATGTAGAAGATGCTACCGCAAAAATTGCAGCTGAGAAAAGTCAGGCAGCCATGCAGGCTGAAGTGAAGGCAGGCAGGGATGAACTGGATAGTATCTTTCATGCATCTTCCAGTATCCAGGCCCTGATTGATAAATCTGGTTCAATTCTCCGGGTCAACAAAGCCTTTCTTGCTCTTAGCACTTCATCAGCTTCCAAGCACCCCGAAGGGGAGCAGGTGACCAACTTTTTTCCGGGTACTGCTTCCGATCAAATCCGCACCCTTATTCACAGAGTTGTTACAGCTGGGCAGGCGCAATCAAAAGAAATAACCTTCGATGGACGCAGCTTCATGGTGGACGTTCACCCTATCAGGGATGCGGATGGGCTCCTGCTTACTGGTACTGATATCACTCAGCTCCGGCGTGTTAAATGGGAAAAAGAGCAGACGGAACAGCTTCACCGAATCCTCATTACCCGTGTACAGGATGGTATTTTCTTTTTGATCGCTGGCATGGTTACTTTTGTGAATGATGGTGTCAGCAGAATAATTGGTTACAGCACCGAAGAAATGATTGGTAAGGATTTTTTATTCTTTGTTCATGAATCAGACCGTGAGAAAGCAGCAGAGAACTACAGGCGAAGAGTTCAGGGGCTTCCGGTTCCAGGTGAATATGAATTGCAACTGAAGCATCGCTCAGGCAAGACCGTTGATGTGAATATGACGATCGGCACCACAGATATGAATGGGAAAAATGCAGTGATAGGTACTATCAAGGATATAACCGTTCAGAAAAAAGCACTCCTCGCACTGAAGGAGAGTGAAGAGAAATACCGCCGGATATTTGAAAATGCACAGGATGTTTTTTACCAGACGAGCATGACGGGTACTATTACAGCTATCAGCCCATCCATCAGAAGATTCACCGGCTATTCAGTTCTCGAGGTTGTTGGGAAGCCAGTAAGCGATTTCTACTACGATGTGGAAGAGCGAAAAAAACTTATAACCTTTCTGAATACCTCGAATGAAGTTTCTGACTTTGAACTCCGCCTCAGAACAAAAATGGGGGACCAGGTCTATGTTTCGCTCAATACCAGAATCGTTGTTGATGATGCCGGTAATCAGATCGGATTCGAAGGCTCGATGCGTGACGTCACAGATAAACGGAAACACCTCTCAGATCTACAACGTCATGATCAACTGCTCAATGCACTCGCTGAGGGTGTCTTCATGCTGCTTAAGACTGGTGACTTCCAGTCCCGCGTACGGGATGCAATGGCTGTACTCGGCATTACCCTGAAAGTTAGCAACATCTCCCTGTTTGAAGCTTGCAATGAAATGGCTATTGGTGACTATACCCATGCTCGGGCAATTCAATGGGATAATGGCGCATCATCCTGCACGATTCAAAAGATTGCATTCAAAGGTGAACTGTATGGGGTAGTGCAATCGCTCCTCCGTAATGAAGCGTTCGCTGCCAATGCTGAGATGCTTGCCCGTCCGGACTTTGCAGAACTTTCACCGGAACCCTTACAGTCACTTTTGCTGGTTCCCGTCTTTTCAGCCAGTGAATATTTCGGATATATTTGTTTTGCGGATGCGGTTGTGGGGCGCACCTGGTCACAGACAGAGATCACTATCGTTACCACCCTTGCCTCTGCTGTTGGTAATGCTGCTGCACGTAATCGGGATGAAGATAAGTTGAAAACTGCCCTCAGGCAGGCTGAAGAGTTAGACCGGCTAAAGTCAAGCTTCCTCGCAAATATGAGTCATGAACTCAGAACACCTATGATGGGCATTTTAGGGAGCGCAGAAATACTGGTCGAAGAAGTGAAGGACAAACTACATAAACGGCTCTCTGATACGATACTCCGAAGCGGTAACCGTCTTCTTGGTACGCTCAATCAGTTGATCGACATTTCAAAACTTGAGGCAGAGATGGTTCAGGTAAAGCAAGAGCCTTGTGATATTCCTGGTCTCCTGAACCAGCTCCAGCAGCATTACCTTTCCGCAGCCATGAGCAAAGGTGTCACCATTACACTCGATGCTCCGTTCGATGAACTTATCATCACCACTGATTCTGGTGTCCTCCGCCAGGTGCTTAATAATCTGATGGATAATGCAGTGAAATATACGCATGCGGGCAGCATCAGACTTTCAGCCCGATTAACAGTTCAGAATGGAACCCAACACATCCATGTTGCAGTCACAGATACAGGTATCGGAATTGATGAGAAGAATATCTCAGTGATATGGCAGGAATTCAGGCAGGTCAGTGAAGGGCTCAGCAGAAACTATGAAGGAACCGGACTTGGTCTTGCAATCGCGAAAAAGTTTATTACAACCCTTGGCGGTACAATCAGTGTGGAAAGTAAGGTTGGCAATGGCTCAACCTTCACAGTATCGCTCCCTATCGATGAAGTGGATCAGGTACATACACTCGTCACTCCAACGGATATACCACAGGGAGAAGCGCTGCCTGGTAAACCGAAACTGCTCTATGTAGAAAATGAGGATATCGCCACTGATATAATGAAGTTTTTTATTGGTGATTCATATGAACTGGATTGTGTCACAAATGCGCAAGAGTGTTTTATTGCAATCAGCAAGACTCAGTACGATCTGATTCTTATGGATATAAATCTGGGTACTGGCTTCAGTGGTATTGAGGCAACACGGGTCATCAGAGAAACTGATGGCTATCGTCACACACCCATTATTGCCGTTACTGCCTTTGCCCTGAAGGGGGATAAGGAAGAATTTCTTGCAGCCGGTTGTAGTGATTATATTTCAAAACCGTTCGAAAGAAAACAGTTAATGAATATCATTGCAGCCTCACTGAACAATCCTCCGGGGAAAGAAGGTCACTTGCTCTGAGGTTCTTCTTCCTGCAATTGATCAGAAAGCGAATCATACTTATAACCAGCAATAGCAGCAAGCGAAGTGAGCGTCTTTACATAGGCGGTCATCTCTTTCACCATTCTCTTGAACTCTGCTTTCCTGAATACTGATCCGGGTTTGGCACCCTTACGCTTTGGACGTGATGCTTCCTTCTCTGACAAATACCCGGTTTTATCAAACAGGTCCAGTATGAAGCTCCAGTACAGCAACAGTTCATACTGTTCTTTATTGAAGTAGAACTCGTCTCCTGCACGGTGATGCCACAGGAAAGCTTTTATGGAGTCTTTTGCGAGGAGTGAAACAAACTCATCCCGTCCGTCAAGCAGCAAACTGGTTTCACTGTTCTTTTTGTTGACAAACGCCCCGATGATCCTCTTTGTCTTAAAGAGAGAAACTCCTTCGGAAAGAATGTGCAGCAGGTCAAACTCCTGCTTTACCGTTGTATAATCATCACTGATTCGGATGACCGATTGCCATAGCGGCTCACTTAGCATCAGCTTCCTGAATACTTCAAACGGTTTAACGTCTGTCATTGTTGCAGAAAGGTCCATCATCAGGCGCCGGAGCACTGCATAGATGATCAGCAGATCAATGTATGCATCGTTCCCATTACTGCGGTGCAGATAGAGAGTTTCGATCAGCGGGAATTTCTTCTTTGCATCGCCGATTGTATAATCATTCAGGAAGTAGAAGAGTTCAGAGAGCCTTTGTAAATCTTGCTCCAGCCGCTGAATCGTTTTTGTGCAGTTGGTTTTTGTACCAAGATGAGTTCCAGCAGTCGTAAGGAAATCATGAATGGCATTTCGTATCTCAACTGATACAAGGACTTCCTCAGGATGCTTTTTTCCTGCTGCAGGCGGCAGAATTGTTTCCATGCGCAATGATAGCAGCGTCTCTTTGGTAATCAGTTGCCTGAATACCGTGTGAACCGGCGCAAGCTTCTGTTCACGCAGTGCAACATCAATAGATGCCACACCTCTTCCGCCAAGTGCGCTGCACAGCTTTGCATATTCACCTTCTGAATCGTACACTTCCTTAAAATCAATCAGCACGGCATACTGATATCCCAGCAGCTTGACTGTGTAACCGTCCCGCTGCAATTCACTCGAACTCCTGATGTACTCAAGCTTTGTGCGCGTATCCCTGAAGGTATAATAGTGATATGGGCTGCTCTTCAGGTTCAGTGATGATGCCAGGGAGCGGGATACGGTTTCTTTCTGATCAGTGCCATGCAGTTTCACAGCTTTCCGTGCAGAGAAATTAATGCTTCCTTCAGTCTGACTATAGGAGTTGTTATAGACTACAATACACCGTTCATCCCCCTTGCGGTTAGAGAACGCAATCACATTTTCATTCACACCATCAAAAGGATTTATAAAATCATACAACTCAAAATGTTCAGCATCACTGAACAAGTAGCGTTTTTTTAGCAGAGGGAAAATCTCTTCCCGGTGACGATCAATAAGGTACTGATCCGGGATTTCAGAATAATACGCCCGTTGATACTCCATGCCATACTTTTCTGTAAACCCTTCGATCTGCCCATGAGCAAACATCGGCAAGCCCGGCAGAGTAATCATCATCACTGCCACGCCGAAATATTTATCTCCTTTACCAAACTGGTTGATAGCCGTCTCTTCATCAGGATTACTCATGAAGTTGACATACCGTTTCAGGATTTCGGGATCAAACTCAATTGTATTTTTGATGACTTCACGATACTTGGCATTTTCCTCCTTCATAAACATATGCATAAAGGCACTGTTATAGACGCGGTGCATCCCAAGTGTCCGCACAAAGTACCCTTCCATCAGCCAGAACGCCTCTGCCAGGAGCAGCGTGTTAGGCATTTCTGCATTCATCCTGTCCACAACCTCGCGCCAAAACTCCTCAGGCATCGCACGGTCAAAACCTTCCCGTGTCAGTGCATAATCTGAACGTGAAGGTATGGCGCCACCAGTGCCGGGCTGCGGAAACCATAACCTTTGGTAATGTTTCTTTGCCAGAGTCATCGCAGCATCGAATCGTATAATCGGAAACTGCCGTGCAACCTTGATAATCGTGTTAATCAGTGACTCACGTACCTGCGGATTCAGAAGGTTTAGTTGTGCAGTGTCATTCCACGGCATATTGGTACCATCGTTGCCGTGATACAGATAGCGGGTTCTTCCGTTTGAATTTTCTATCAGTTGGAACACAACCGCTGCATCCTGACGCGTATAGTATTTATCCTCAATCCGAATCTGTACCCGCGGATCATCCGACAAATCTGGTCCGGTAAAAGAATAGGAAGGGAAGGGAGGAGTATGTGACTGAATAAAGAAATCCGGATTATCCAGTATCCATCGTGAGAAAATACCTGTATGATTCGGCACCATATCGCTCGCAAGTCTGATGCCCCGTTGTGCACAACGGTCCCTGAGATTCTCATACGCCTGATAACCGCCCAGGTCATACGCAATGTCATAATCAAATAGTGAATACGCTGAAGGTGCTGCATCAGGATTGCCGCAGTACTGCTTGATCTTCTTTGATGCTGTGCAACGCTCCCAAACGCCGATCAGCCACAGCGCATTAAAATTTCTTGCTGCCAGTGTGTTCAGTTCTTCATCCGGTATCTGGTCAAGTCGTTTGATCTCACGCCGGTAGATCCCTGAAAGCTGATCAAGCCATACATAGGTGTTTTTTGCAATCATCCCCACATTAGGCATCCAGTCGGTATCCTGTGTGAAGCGCACCGTTTCCA